>NZ_JAILQF010000010.1 GCF_024699075.1 Butyrivibrio sp. | reverse complement strand
TCCTGATGGAACATCAAAGACATGGGAATACAACATCATAGGTAAGCCATGCAAGGTAACAGATGAAGCAGGAAGAGTAACAAATGTTGACTACAACAGCATGTGGAAGGAAGAGAAGATAACCCTTCCTAACAGCGGAACCGTTCTTTATGAATACGATCCTCTCATGCGTATCAAGAAAGTCACAGATCCTGAAGGCAGAACCACTGGCTATGACTACGATAAGAACGGCAACGTATTAGCAAGATACGTTGGAGACATAAAGGTAAACAGCCGTAAGTATAATGCCCTTAACCAGGTGATCAAGGAAACCGATGCCCTTGGTCATGAGAAGATATATGAGTATGATGAGAACGGCAGGATAACAGCTTTAACAGATACACTTGGAAACAGATACACAAGGCAGTATGATGAACTCGGAAGAGTAACTATAAGTACAGACCCTCTTAACAATGCAACATCATACACCTATACTTCATCGGGAGCTATAGAGACAGTAACAGACCCGGCAGGAAGAGTAAGAAAGTTTGAATATACAAAGTCAGGAAAGCTACATGCTATATATTTCTGCGATAAAAAACAGCAGGAACTTGTCTATGATAATAAAGGTCTGGTAGAAAAGAGAATCTTCGCTGATGGCTATACTATCAGCTATACTTATGATGCTCTAAGTCGTATATCAAAAGTAGAGGGTAGTGACAATCGCACCGTATCCTATGAGTACGATGCAATGGGAAGAGCTACAAAAGTCACAGACGGACGTAGCACAACTCTCTATACATATACCCCAACAGGTCATCTTAAGAGCGTAGTAGATGCCCTTGGTAATGAGACAGCATACACCTATGATGCCCTTGATAAGCTTAAGAGTATCCACAGAGCGGAAGGAATGATCGAAAAAGATGAAAAATCATCTGATAACTTCCCTAAGGTAGGAGAAGATGGTCATGTAACTATCTACTCATACAACCTTGCAGGTCAGCTTACAAAGGTAACAGATGCTCTTGGTCAGGAAGAAACCTATGAATACGACCAGTATGGCCGCCTTATAACAAAGACAGACAGAGACAGCTTCGATACGACCTATGAGTATAACGATCTTGGAGCAGTAACTAAGGTAGGATATTCAGATGGAAGAAGTGTTGCATTTAGTTATGATGAACTTAATCACCTGAGCGAGATAAACGACTGGCTTGGAAAGACAACACTTGAAAACGATATCTTTGGACGCCTTTCAAAAGTAACAGACTATCAGGACAGAACAGTAGCATACGAGTATAATGCACTTGGTGCAAAGACCAGCCTCACATATCCTGATGGAAGACAGGCTCTTTATAGCTACGATGAAGAAGGAAAGATCTCATCCATAACATCTAAGGGTATAGAAGAAAAATCCAATGAGCATACATCCTATTCCTACGACGAGATTGGAAGACTTATTGAAAAGCTCCTTCCAAACGGAGTAAGGCAGGACTACTCATATCTTCCAGGCGGTAATATCGAGAGTATGACAAGCTTTGACAAAGAAGGTATACTTGATAAGTACTTCTATAGTTACAATGATATAGGACTTATCAGTGGAATCAATAGAGAAAGACGTGAACTTGATGCTATATCAGGTCAGTATGACTACCAGTATGATGAGATAGGAAGACTCACAAGGTCCAGCCTGAATGGAGAGTTAAGAGCTTCCTATGAGTACGATGCTTTTGGCAACAGAACCAGCCTTATTGAAAGCGATACTCAGACTACATACAGGTATGATTCTCTTGACAGACTTGTGGAAGCAAAAGAATTAAATAACAGTCAGGCGATAGTAAGATCCTATGATTACGATAAGCGTGGCAACCAGACAAATGAGTATGTAGACGGCCTTCTAAACAAGACCTTTACTTTCGATGCAACAAACATGCTGTCTAAAGTAGTAGACTCTGAAAAGGGAGAGCTGGAGAATCAGTACAACGGTCTTGGTTTCAGAGTATCAACTACAAGGCCTGAAGAAAGAATCGAATACCTCTGCGACCTTTCGAGAGACTATTACAATCTGCTAGAGCGAACAGTCAACGGCGAGACAGAAAGCTTTATATATGACAAGAACGTAATTTCTATGTCAAAAGCAACAAGCACCTATTATTATCTTCAGGATGAACTTGGCTCACCAATGTACATGACAGGTACAGACGGTGCGGCAGTATCATCATATGCCTTTGATGACTTTGGACGTGGCATAGATCCGTTCACAGGTAAGATCAAAGAGGCAGGCAATAAACAGCACACTAAGCATGCTTATACCACAGAAGGAAACATCATCCAGCCATTCGCATTCACAGGCTATCAGGAAGATGAAGTGTCAGGGCTTATGTTTGCACAGGCAAGATTTTATAGTACTGATAATGGAAGGTTTGTCGGTGTAGATTTAAAAAAAGGAATAATTGAATATCCAAGTACACTTAACCAGTTTAGTTATTGTATTAATAATCCATACACATTTGTTGACAGGAATGGCCAATGGTTGAGTCTAAAAGATTTCAATGTAAGTGATGCGCTTGCTGTTGCCGGAATGGCTGTTGCAACTACTGCAGCAGTTGCTGGTGGAATTATTTTGGCAACGGCGACTGCTCCAGTGTCGGTTCCATTAATTGCTGCAGGAGCAGTTGTTGGTGCGGGAGTAGCATATGATGCTTCTGTAATATCCGATTGGAAAAATGATGAACATGCAAATTTACAAAAAGCTGTAGATAATGCTGCTGCAGGAGCGATGATAGGAGGAACATTAGTTGCAGGAGCGGGGGCTGTTACAGCAGCTGGTGGTGCAACTCTTGAAACAGTTGGTACAGCAGTGTTGGAAAACAAGGATGTAGCTACTGGAACAGTAGGTGGTCTTGTAAGTATGGCTAGTGGTAATTCATTTAGTTCGGGTTTTTGGTCATCTTACGTGACAAGTAAAACAGCATCATTAGGCGGTAATCCTTATGTTAGTAACTTCATGGCAGGCGGAGCAGGTTCTTTAACAAATCAGATTATCAATGATGCAGAGAGTGGACAAACTACGGTTGGTTCAAAAAAATCCTTAAAAAAAATTGCTTTGAACGCAGGTGCACAGTGTTTGTTTGGAGGCGGTGGTGACTGCTTAGATGCGGCATTTCAATCAACTGGTGCAGATACATTTGGACAATTAGCATGGTATGTAATACATGATTTAAAAAATCAGAGTATGTTGGGAGAAGCATTTTCATATATTATAGACAAAGTCACAGAGGATGATTGCCCAGCTGAGAGTAATTGATAGGTGGAGAAGATGGAAAGTAATATTGAAGTAATATTATCTCTTTTTGTTTACTGTATTATTTTATATGTTTGGATACCAATGAATTTGTTTGTAGTTTTGCAATTCAATGTAAGTAAAAAATATCAGGACGGAAAGTATAAACAAAATAATTATATTATGAAAGCCATGGCAATTGGCTGGACATATTTTTTTATTAGATGTGGAGCTTTAAAAGATGCTTTTTTATATCTATCAAGTAGTGCTTCTATTTATCAAAACAAACGTATTCAGCTACTAAGCGCTATTGGAATTGTATTGTTTGAAATATTTGCTCTGATTGTAGTTGAATATGAAAACATTACTTCAAATATCATATATAGATTTAGACATTTGAGACATATATTACTTACTATTCAAATATCATTAGCTGCTTTATTGCTTATACATATGTTGTTAAAATGCTTTAATATTTTTGATTTTGGAACTACAACTTGGAATATAGAATTAGTTTTAAATTTTTGCGTTCTAATTTGCATTGTAATAGTATCTTCTATCAACTTGAAAATATCATCTAAAAAAGAATACTTGTGTATTAATAATGGATTAACCCAGGCAATGTTCTTTATAGATGATTCTCATCAGCTCAAGTTTAAGAAGAACGAGGATGGTTCGTATTATGTTAGTAACGGAGAGGATGGAGCGGATACATTTGTTTTGAGTATAAATCAATTTGAGAAGTTGCAGAAATATATGGGTGGAGAATTGATTTAGTGAGGTAACAAGCTAAAAATGAAAAAGAAAAAGATAATTCTATTTGTTTTTATGAGCATTTTGCAAATTTTAATGGTTCTCTTTTTGACCTATATTTGTTGGAATGGTGAACTGTATTTTATAAGTATCGCTTTATTAGTAACAACGATTCTAGAACAGGTTTTTATAATTACCAGGATTCGATCGAGCAAAAATAGTAATATAAAAGAGAAGTAACTGTATAGAGATAGTATTTG
>NZ_JAILQF010000437.1 GCF_024699075.1 Butyrivibrio sp. | reverse complement strand
AGAGTTCTCCATTGTAGTATCCTTGAATATCTTGAAGTCTTCTACCTTGAAGATATAGAACTGACCGCATTCATGGTAGAGTTTCTGAAGATCCTGACTTCTTGTCTGGGCATATTCAGGATGCAGCATCTTAACATATCCATTATCGTTTATATAAAGGCCTCTCTGCGGAGGATAAGAAAACTCTGACATAGGCACGATTGACTGAGCTTTTGATGTTTCTAAAAGATTCATTGCATCCTTAAGCTTATCAGCTGTAACAAATGGTGCTGTAGGATATATGCAGCATGCAACGTCAAACTTCTTGCCTATCTTCTCATAATTATCAAATACTTCAAGAAGAACATCAGCAGTTGTAGCGGTATCTGTTGAAGTCTTATCCGAGCGCATGAAAGGAATGCTTGCACCTGCGCTTCTTGCTATATCAGCAATCTCTTCATCATCTGTTGATACCATGACTTCATCAAACAGACCGCTTTTTAGAGCAGCTTCTATAGAATAATTTATAATAGGCTTTCCGCAGAAATCCTTGATATTCTTGCGAGGGATTCTCTTACTTCCGCCGCGTGCTGTAATAATTGCAATCTTACTCATAATAGTCCTCGATCATTTCATTTTTTCAAGCTTCGCATTTTACATTATTTATCTATTGTCAGCTTTGATTATCACTACTTAATTTAAAAACTGCTATCATATCCATCTATGATATGTCAGCCTGGAAATCATTTGCTTTATACCTGTTACACAGTTACATATTATAACATGACGTCGCAAGCATATTAACCACTTGCCATTTAAGCCCTATGTAGCTGCTCTCTCCGTATCCTGCAATGACCATGTCATTTTAATTTAGTTCATACGTCGTCCAGTTCTCTTCATGCCCTACTTCTTCTGCCTTGTCGATATTCTCATTGCAGTCCACAAGCATCCCGAGCATCTTATCCGTATTTTCATCATCCGCCACGTAGACTATAAGTTTATCCGCATTCACGATTATCTCATCATCTAGAGGGGCATCATTTTCCTGGCTTACAAAGTAGACCTTAGAATATTCCAGTATCTCATTTGTTATCCACCAGACTTTATCAGGTGTTGCGCTATTATAAAGGATGACAACGGCTTCATCCTTATTATCTCTTGCATATGAAACCTTGGCCCCTTCTTCCCTGTAAAGGAAGAGGATGTTATTGCCTGATATGTCGCACGCAAGCCCCCATACAATCATGAAGGCACAGAAGATGTACAAAAGGGCCTTTGAAGCTATCTCCACCTTTTCCTTAATTTCCAGGGAAAAGAGCTTTCCGGTTTCAATTCTAAGTGCTATCTCGCCCAAAGCAAGTTCAAGCGCTGTAACCGTAACCAGTATGAACAGCCAGTACACAGGCATTTCGTATCTGTTTGATGTCTCTCCAAGGAGAAGCCCTGTCTTAGCTACTACTGTAAAGAAAGCTACTCCAGTTATTACAAGCATGATATATTCAGAGCTTACCCTTATGCGAAGGACTATGAATATTACAAGCATTACTAAAGCTATGGCCCAAAAGCTTCCTGCAAATACATTCTTATTAAGTAGTCCTGCAAAGAACAATATCCTTTGAGGAAAATTTGATATTGTAGAAAACTCGCTTATAGCTTCCGTTCCTCTGTAGCCAGCAAATATGTGGGCTGCTGCCGATGGATAAGTTATAAGTGCAAGGCCAAGTGATACAGCGCAGCTTATAACATAGATAAGAGCTTCTATTATTCTTCTTAAGCTCTTTTCCCTATTGCCGGATCTTCTAAATAATAGCCATATGGTAAAGCACATGCCCATAAATACGAAGAATATCAGGTAATAATAATGGGTCAGAAATCCAAGGTAGGAACAGGCCATAACAGGGAGCATATATCTAAGCCAGAATATGAACATTGATTTTCTATCTGATAGAAAAATCGAGCTCTCAACCGCCCTTGCTGCCTGCAACAGTCTTATGTGAAGAAGTGCGCAGCATATGACAAATACTGTCATCCACATGTACATCCTCGTAAACATGATAAAAGACATGGTCATTGGGTTAAACCCCCAGATCGCAAGTACTAAAAGCCTGGTGATATCCGATACTCTTAAAAGGTCCATTACTTTTAGAAATAAAAACCATGCGATGACAAAGGCAATCATGTTGACCGCTATTCCAAGCCATTTTGAAAAGAGCCTTGGAACTATGGAGCATGCCGTGTGAAGGATATCATAATAAAGAGGCGGATGTACGTCCCAGGACTGAACTGTTGCTACAAGAGAGTAGTTAAAGCCTTCTCCCGGGATTACCACGAATTCATCTTTAATAGTATCTATGTCCTGCCACTGCCTGTCTGTCACAAAAAGACCTGCTGTTCTGTTGGAAGAATAGTAGGAATAGTACTCATCTTCGTGAAAGCCCTGCTTCTTTACTCCAACTATGATGCACATTATAAGCTGCAAACACAGGATTATGTATCCAATTGTTTTAAACCATGTTTTTGAACTCTTTTGACTCATCAACTAATTTCATGTAGTACTGCCAAAGTCTCGTGGCATATACTACATACCTTTCCTATATATGTTCATAGCCGGTCACCGGATATCTACAGCCACCGGCCCTTTTATGAACCACTCCGGCTCCTGATATCTACTGTTTCCAGTCATTACTTGAATCACTTAAGCTCAAGATCTTTACAGCCCACGCAGTTTTGCGTGCACCACTCTGACCGTCCTTGGGTTACCTGTAAAGAGGTACAGGTAGAGCTTTTGTCTTCTCGATAAGTAAGGATTAGTCCTTATTTCGGCCTTATGCTCTTTTACAAATCTGCAGACCTTTTTATAAAAGTCGTTGTTATCTGTCATCTTCGAGATCGGTATGTGAAGGAGATAGTCAAGCCTTTGTACCAGCGCAAATCTCATTGTATATTGTTCAAGGTCGGGATATTTTTCTTTGGCAAAAGATGTTACGTCATCTGAATTTACAACTATGTCTGTAAATACAGGGGGAAAATAGTCTTTGTCCTCTGCCTTTTTCCTTGAATTAGAACCGCTTCTGTAATATACGTGGTAGCCGGTATCAGTTGTTACAACAATTTCAGCCGCATCCGGAAGCATATGATACAGAAGATAAAAATCTTCATTAAGGACTCCTTCAGGAAAGAGCCTTTGCTCATCCTTTGGCTTATCCAGGCCAAAGAGCGCCCTTGATGTAAGTTTGGTACAAAAAGACGCATCGCCCCTGTGCATAAGAAGCTCTTTTAAAAATCCCTTATCTGTGTAAATAGTCTCCCACTCAGGAACCTGCACGACATTTGGAAGTTTTGACCCGTCCTCTGCGATCTCGTCTCTTCCTGTCTGC
>NZ_JAILQF010000073.1 GCF_024699075.1 Butyrivibrio sp. | reverse complement strand
AATGCACCAGGAGCAGCTCTTCCCACTTATAAGGAAAAAAGTATTAGAGCAGTTAAACGGATATGTTATAACCAAAGAACTTGCAGACATCGACAATTACATTGTCCCAGCCAGCCTTAACGATGACCAGGGAATAATGGGAGCAGTGAAGCTTGCAATCGACGCAGTATGCTGATAGGACAAAAGATGCCCCTGATATAATCCTCGTACGGATAACGCATAAGGATTATATCAGGGGCATTTTTGTATTAAGCAGACTCTATAGTACCAATTTTGCATCTACATATAACATTTTGACAGGTTTATCAAACAATAGATGCTAACGGATGTGCTTATTATAATTTAATATATATCATATAATTACAAAGGATAAACGCACTGCTCATTAGAGAAGAACAGAAACTTATAATACAGGGCTTTAACAAATAAAATCAAAAACCGATTTTGAAAATGTTCCTGATTTTTGTTAGGTTCTTAGGAGCGAGAGTATATAGTGTTTACGGAAGCGGATAAGAGCCTTACAAAAATCAGGGTTATTTTCACATGAGGTGTTGATCTTATTTGTTAAAGCCCTGAAGGCGAAAACTGTTTTCAAGGTGGCATGCGTATAAATTTAGCACAGAAGAAGAGGTGTTTTTATGGTTGATCAGGAAATGAAACAGGCCGTACTTGACGGCTTTGCAAAAGAATTCGGCGATAACGAAGGCGTTAAGTGCTACTTTGCACCAGGCCGTGTAAATCTTATTGGTGAGCATACAGATTATAACGGTGGTCACGTATTCCCATGTGCACTTACGATCGGAACATACGCCGCTGCCAGAAAGAGAGATGACCGCGTAATGCGCTTCGTATCTCTTAACTTTGACGGTTCAAGACGTGAGACATCCCTCGATGACCTTGTTCCAAACGATCCAAAGGCTGGCTGGACCAACTATCCAAAGGGAGTTGTATGGGCTTTTGAAAAAAGAGGAATGAAGCTTGAGACAGGCTTTGATATGGTTATCATCGGTAATATTCCTAACGGTTCAGGTCTTTCATCATCAGCGTCTCTTGAAGTTCTGACAGGATTTGCTGTACGTGATATGTACGGATTTGATGTTTCTAATCAGGAGCTTGCTCTTATCGGTCAGGATGCAGAGAACAATTTCAACGGCTGCAACTGCGGAATCATGGACCAGTTCGCATCTGCTATGGGCAAAAAAGATAATGCTATTTTCCTTGATACAGCAGATCTTTCTTTTGAATATGCGCCTATCCATCTTGATGGAATGAAGATTGTAGTAACTAACACTAACAAAAAGCACAAGCTCACAGATTCTCAGTACAATGCAAGAAGAAGCGCCTGCGAGCACGCTCTTTCCCAGATGCAGACTGTATGTGACATAAAGGGACTTGGAGATCTGTCTATTGAAGAGTTTGAAGCTCATAAGGACGCTATTACAGATGATGATGAAAGAGTTAAGGCAAAGCATGCCGTATATGAGAACCAGCGCACACTTGATGCTGTTTCAGCTCTTAAAGCAGGAGATCTTGAAAAGTTCGGAAAGCTCATGAATGCTTCTCACGTATCTCTTCGTGATGACTATGATGTAACAGGAATCGAGCTTGATACTCTTGCTGAGGAAGCCTGGAAGGTTGACGGCGTAATCGGATCACGTATGACAGGCGGCGGATTTGGCGGCTGCACAGTTTCAATCGTTAAGGATGAAGCTATTGATAACTTTAAAGAAAAGGTTGGCAAGGCTTATAAGGATAAGATCGGCTATGACTGCACATTCTATATCGTATCAATAGGTGACGGCCCAAGAGTAATTGACTAATACATCTATAAAAGGCGACCAGAGACTTTGGGTCGCCTTAATAATATCCAAATCGAGGTGCGCAATGATTGACGAAAACATAGTAGACCTTGTAGCTTATGCTTATCGTACAGGTCTTATAGAAAAAGAAGACATAACATATTCTCTTAATACTATTCTTATGCAGCTTGGTCTTACAGAGCTTGAAGGATCAGAAGAGGATGTCATCAAGAAATCAGAAAGCATTGACCAAAAGAAGATAGATGATGGCACATATCTTGAAGGTACAATGAAAGATCTTTGCAAGTATGCAGCTGATAATAAAATCA
>NZ_JAILQF010000072.1 GCF_024699075.1 Butyrivibrio sp. | reverse complement strand
TTGATGGTCAAAAAGAACAGATAGTAAATCCAAGTATTACAGATTCTGAGATATACGGAAGCTTTGGAAGCGGCAGTATCTGGGAATATGATAAAGACAGCATTCTTGTTGTCACCAATTATCATGTAATATCTCCCGTTGTTACTAAAGATGCGCTTGGATATGCTGTGTTTTATAACGGAGTAATATCAGAATTCGAAGTTGTATCTTTTGATCCTAACATAGACTGTGCTTTTCTATTAATTGATGCATCCTGCATGGATGAAGAACAGCTTTTTGATCTTCGCTGCGTATATCCTTATGATACTGATGAAGATGCTACAGATCTTTTTGCACAGCAAAGCATGTTTGTGGTTCATTCAAAGGAAATCTCCCGTTCAGATATGGTAGATGGCAATACTCTTAACATGATAGCAGATACTTCATATGCAGGATATATAATGGAACCTTCAGTTTATGTTTCTGCGCTTCTTCAGGACATGCTTTATTGCAAGTGCAGCGCAGATGCAGGCATGAGCGGAGGCCCAACCTTTGATGCATACGGACATTACATAGGAATGCTTACTGGTGCAACAGATACAGGGGAGACAGTAAGCGTTGTCCTATCTGACATAGAAGAAGTTTATGATCAGATAGGAGAAAGATAGGAATACTTGCCTGCTTTACTAGACTAAAGGAATATGTTATAATTTGCGACTGATACAAAGTACATTAGAATAAATCAACAAATAGAAAGAAGAGGAAATATTCATGGCTCTTATTAAAAAGCCCGTAACCGGAATGAAAGACGTGCTTCCTGCAGAGATGCAGCTGCGTGACTACGTAATAGGTGTAATTAAGGAAACATACGCAAAGTATGGATTTACAAGCATTGATACACCATGCGTAGAGTCACTTGCAAATCTTAATTCCAAACAGGGTGGAGATAACGAAAAGCTCATATTCAAGATCATGAAAAGAGGTGAAAAGCTTCGCCTTGCAGAAGCCAAAGAGGAGAACGATCTTACTGATTCAGGACTTCGTTATGATCTTACAGTACCGCTTGTTCGTTTTTATGCTAATCATGCTAATGAACTTCCATCTCCTTTTAAAGCACTGCAGATGGGATATGTATGGAGAGCTGATCGCCCTCAGAAGGGAAGATATCGTCAGTTCATGCAGTGTGATATAGATATCCTTGGTGAGCCTTCTAACCTTGCAGAGATAGAACTCATACTTGCTACAACATCAACTCTTGGAAAGCTTGGCTTTAAAGGATTCCAGATCCGTATCAATGACAGACGAATCCTTAAAGATATGGCAGCATATGCAGGCTTTAATGAAGAGTCTTATGATTCAGTATTTATTACAGTTGATAAGATGGATAAGATCGGACTTGATGGTGTAGAAAAAGAGCTTATAGAAAACGGCTATTCCAAAGAGTCAGTAGATAAATACCTTGGCCTTTTTAAAGGACTTGAGGCTAATAAAGGACTTGCAGGGCTTAAATTCCTTGCAGATACACTTGCAGACTTCCTTGAAGAGGATGCAAGACTTAACCTTGAAGAGATCATTTCAAGTGTAGAAGCTAATAAGGCAGCAGAATTCGAGATGGTGTTTGATCCAACTCTTGTTCGTGGTATGAGTTATTACACAGGTACTATTTTTGAGATTGCTATGCCTCAGTATGGCGGAAGCTGCGGTGGCGGCGGACGTTATGACAAGATGGTTGGCAAGTTCCTTGGACAGGAAACTCCTGCATGCGGATTCTCAATAGGATTTGAAAGAATCATCATGATCATGATGGATGAAGGTTTCAAAGTACCGGGAGCCTCAGAAAAGACAGCATATCTTATCGAGAAAGGTATCAGCGGACAGATGCTCTCTGATATCCTTGGCCAGGCACAAGAAGCTCGTAAGAACGGAGAACAGATACTTGTTGTCCGTATGAACAAGAACAAAAAGTTCCAGAAGCAGGCACTTGAAGAACAGGGCTACACAAACTTTAAGGATTTTTATAAGAATCCATTGAACTAATGCATTACAAAAGCCGAAGATGCGCATATACTACGTATCTTCGGCTTTTGTAATAGTAAGTGAAATCATTATTTTAGAGGATGTGTAGTTTACTATTTGGTACAGACATAGCAGACATATCCGTCAGGGCATTGCTGCTCATAGATAGATGCAAGAGTATTGCCTTTAAGGTCGGTAATAATACCCTTGGCAATATCTGCATTAAAATTTGAAATGCCATATGATAAGCCCTTGCCATCGCATTTAACAAAGGCTTCTTTGGCGGACCAAATTTTATAAAAGAGATCTTCTTTATCTGAATCTGTATTGGCACAATTTATAAGGGCATTTTCATTATCAGTATAAAAACGCTTTGCAATCTTTAAAACATCAAATCTGTCCTTGGCCTGAATATCAATTCCTATGCTATTGCATTCATCTGAGCTTGCTATAACAATTGCTGCATATGAGCCTGAATGGGATATTGAGAAAGATATTTCTGGAGCATCTAAAAGGAAAGGCTTTCCGGAAGCTTCATAATCTATCTTTATGGGAAAAGAAATATTGGACAGTTTTTTGTAAGTCTCATCCTTACACTTTTCTTTTAAAGACTTTACAGCATCTAACACAAGCATATAGCCTGCAAGACTACGAAGCCTGTCGTCTTCATATTTAAAACGCAAAATATGTTTTTTCATAGGTTCGCTTATCCTAAGAAGATATGAAGAATAGCGTTCTTCAAACTCCAGGCTGCTCATACCTTGCGTGCTTTCTTTAAAATTGTTAATATTTGAATAGTAAGTTTTCATAATGATATTTTATCAGATATTTTTGCTTAGGAGGCATATTTAATATGCAATTAACTCAGGGGTCTGTTATAGAACTCGTTGTACTTATAATTTTACTTGTATTATCATCTTTTTTTTCGGGAGCAGAATCAGCTTTTTCCACAGTTAACAGAATAGCAATGAAGTCTCTTACAGATGACGGGGATGCAAGAGCAAAAAGGGCCAATGTTGTAATCTATATTCTTGATCATTATCAGAAATTTTTATCAACCATTCTGCTTGGCAACAATATAGTAAATCTATCTGCATCAGCACTTATGACTGTAGTTATAACCAATCTTTTTGGAAGCGCTATGGTAGGAGTTGGAACAGGTATTCTCACAGTTCTTATTCTTATATTTGGAGAGATAACCCCAAAATCAGCAGCAACGGCGCAGTCACAGAAGACCTGCCTTAGATATGCTTATATAATTAATTTTCTAATGGTTGTATTTACTCCTTTGGTTGTTATTGTAGATGCCCTTGCAGGAGTTGTTCTGCGTGCCCTTCACATAGACAGAGATGCCCGTAAGGCAATTACAGAGAAGGAATTAAGGACTTATGTTGATGCCAGCCACGAGGACGGTGTTATCGAATCTGAAGAGAAAGAGATGATAATCAATGTGTTCGATTTTGGTGATACTGTAGCCAAGGATGTAATGATCCCCAGGATCGATATGTCCTGTGTATCTGCAGATGCTGACTATGATGAGGTCAAATCAGTCTTTCATAAGGACATGTACACAAGAATTCCCGTTTATGAAGATAATCAGGACAATATTATTGGACTTATCAACATCAAGGATATTTTCTTTGTAAAAGATAAGGACAATTTCCATGTCAAAAATTATCTTAGAAAAGCTTATTATACCTATGAATATAAAAAGACAGCAGATCTAATGGAAGAGATGAGATCGGAAGCTTATAATGTAGCTTTTGTACTTTCAGAATACGGTACAACTGTAGGTATGATCACACTTGAAGATCTTCTTGAAGAAATAGTAGGTGAAATAAGAGATGAATATGACCAGGATGAAGCCCTTCAGATAAGAGATCTTGGAGATGGTAAATACCTTATAGAAGGTGCGATGAAGCTTGATGATATCAACAATGCCATTCATACTGACTTTGAAAGTGAAGATTATGATTCTATTGGTGGACTTATGATAGGCCAACTTGACAGATTACCATATAATCGTGAAGTTGTAAGACTTGATAACGGCATTACACTTGCTGTACGAGGAATACAGCAGCACAGGATCATGAAAGTCCTTATGACACTTCCCGTGGAAATGCGAAATAAAAGCGAAGAATCTACTGATGAGCCTGTAACAGAAAATACTGAAAAAGTTCTAGCTGAAGAAAAGGAAGAATGAAGTTTAAAGATAAAATATAAAGAATAAGCTTAAAGAAGGAAACTTAAAGAAA
>NZ_JAILQF010000351.1 GCF_024699075.1 Butyrivibrio sp. | reverse complement strand
TTAACATGCTGGCAAGGTTTGCAGCTTTGTAAGCGGCGATACTGCCTGTAACGCCAAGTACGATCGTTTTGTTTTTGAGCATAACTTTCTCCTATTTGGTATCGTCCACATAATTCGCCGGTGTCAGGGATGACACCGTATTGAGAAATGTTATGACAGGAAGTCATTGTATTTCGTTGGTGTCAGGGATGACACCGCTTAACGAAATGTGGTACAATCCTATATTGTTGAATATGTATGTATTCTATCGCAATTCATTAAATAGTGCTACTACTCATTTTAACCGTTGTTTTTTAAGTGGCGATTTACTTTTACATAGATGATCAGGTTTTATGATAAAACCATACAGATAGAGGGATGGGGATTAATATGATTCTGGCTTTGGATATAGGGAATTCAAATATTACTATTGGAGCTTTTGAAAAAGGAGCACTTATTTTTACAGCAAGGCTTATTACTGATTGTGAGATGACTGCCAGCGGTTATGCTGAAAGGATACAAGGGATTCTTTTATCAAAGCAAAGAGATATTACAAGTATTGACGGAGCTGTTATATGCAGCGTAGTTCCTTGCACTACAGGCAACATAGCATCGGCAATTGAACTGCTTACAGGAAGAGCCCCTGTTGTTATTGATAACAAAACTGATTTTGGCCTCAAGATTCAAATGGATGATCCTATGAGAGTCGGAACAGATCTTTTGGTTGGTGCAAGCAATGCCTGCATCAAATATGAAGCTCCGCTTTGTGTTATAGATCTTGGAACATTTACAACACTTTGTTATGTTAGTGGTCAAAAGGAGTATCAGGGGACTATCATAATCCCCGGAATCAGAACTACAGAAGAGTCATATTCCAAAGCTGCTCAGCTTTTTACTTTCGAGATAAACAGTCCTGAGTCCCTTCTTGGAACCAATACAAAGGACAGCATGACATCCGGCCTTATGAACGGAGCGGCTGCTATGATAGATGGTCTTATAGACAGAATAGAAGAGGAAAAGGGAGAGCTTAAGAGTATTATAGTTACAGGAGGATTTGCTGAAAAGATAATTCCGCTTCTTAAGCATGAAGTTACAGAAGATGAGAACCTCCTTTTAGATGGTCTTCACAGACTTTATTACAGCTTTTGATATTGGATTGGTGAGACAGATTGTTGCAGGGGGGAAGGCATGAAGCTTATTTGGGAATACATTAAATCTTATTGGAAAAGAATAAGCGGAAACATGACCATTAAGCTTCTTGGTACAATGTGCGAGCTTTCCCTGCCTTATATTCTTGAACATATCATTGATAATATAGTCCCTATAGGTAGTGTAAGACTGGTTGTGTGCTGGGGACTGTTTATGATCTTAATGGCGTTTGTGACACGCTTTCTAAATGTCACAGCCAATAGACTTGCAGTAGGAGTTGCAAGGGACGGTATCAGAAAATTACGATATGATCTTTTTAAAAAGACTTCAAACCTTTCAGGAACAAGGTTCGATAATTTCGGACTTGCTTCTTTGACTTCCAGGATGACTTCAGATTCATATAATGTGCAGAACTTTATGGCAAGGGTTCAGACTATGGCAGTAAGGTCTCCTATAATGCTTATAGGTGGAATTATTTTGACACTTACTATGGACAGGTATCTGGCACTTGTTCTTATCTGTATGCTTCCTATTCTTCTTGGAGTAGTTCTTTTTATATCAAATAAGGGTATTCCTCTTTTTGATAAGGTTCAAAGAAGAGTGGATGATGTTGTACGTATTATGAGAGAGAATATCTCGGGAATAAGGGTTGTTAAGGCTCTTTCAAGAGAAGAGTTTGAAACAGACAGATACAAAAAGGCTAATGATAATATGGCAGAAGCGGATATCCATGCTAATGCAATTATGGCTATTCCCGGACCTTTTATGGAGATATGTCTTAATGTGGGTCTTTCAATAGTAGTTTTATTTGGAGCGATAAGAGTTGATCAGGGGGCAATTGAGCCTGGTGTTATTCTTGCTTTTCTTACATATTTTAATCTGATCCTTCAGGCTGTAATGGGTCTTAACAGAATATTTGTAATGATCAGTAAGGCCACTGCATCTGCAGATCGTATAGCTATAGTTCTTGAAGATGAGCCGGACCAGCCTGTTATTAATATGCCTAAAGCTGATATTCCGGAAAATGTATGTATACGCTTTGATCATGTGAGCTTTAACTATTATGAGCCTTCCGATAATGAAGAAACAGGGGTATTGGAAGATATCTCTTTTGACATTAAAAAAGGTGAGTCGCTTGGCATTATAGGTCAGACTGGAAGCGGCAAGACTACTGTTATAAATCTTGTTATGAGATTTTATGATGTCCTTTGTGGTAACATCTATGTGGATGGCAAGGAAGTCAGATCATATGATAAGGATGAGCTTAGAAGAAAGTTTGGAGTTGTATTCCAAAATGATATTATATTTGCAGATAGTATACATGGAAATATAGATTTTGAGAGAAGTCTTTCGTTTGATGCTATTAAGAAAAGCGCTGTGAATGCCGGGGCATCAGAGTTTATAGACAGACTTGATGGCGGATATGATTTTAAGGCGGCGATAAGTGGTGCCAATCTGTCAGGCGGGCAGAAGCAGAGAATCATGATATCAAGAGCTCTTGCAGGAAATCCTGAGATACTTGTACTTGACGATTCGTCCAGCGCTCTTGATTATAAGACGGATGCTGCGCTTAGAAAAGCCATAAGAAAAGACTATAAAGGTACTACTACGATCATGATAGCCCAACGTGTAAGTTCTGTTATGAGTTGCAATAAGATTCTTGTTCTGGATGACGGAAGGATGGCTTCGTATGGAACACATGATGAACTTTTAAATACCTGCGACCTTTATAGGAAGATATTTGAACACCAGATGGCTCAAAAAGGTGGTAAATAGGTCCTTTAGCTTTTGATTTGACATTTATGTATAAAAACGAATATAGTTTTACCTGTTTATATAAGTAGTAAATTTCGGATTAATTCTTGAAATTCACGTTTTGGATTCTAAGGAGTTTTTTATGAAGAGAGAATTTAAATTCTATGGATGGGACAACTGTGACGTTGCGCCTGTTAATAAAGATTATGAAGTAATAGCTGATCCTAAAGAGATGTATATTCTTCTTACAGAGATATGGTGCAAGGAAACCTGCGCCCCAAGAATGCAGGATGAATGGTCCAAAGATAATATGACTCTTGGCCAGTGCTCTATAACAGCATTTCTTGTACAGGATGTATTTGGCGGTGAGGTATATGGTATCGAAAGACCTGATGGCAATTTTCATTGCTATAATGTAGTAGATGGCTGCATATTTGATCTTACAAGTGAGCAATTTGGGGACGAGGTCCTTGTATATGAGAACAATCCCAAGCAGAGCAGGGATGTACATTTTGCCAAGGAAGAGAAGTATAACAGATACCTGTATCTTAAGTCAGAACTTGATAAAAAGATATTGAAGCACAAACTTTTAAAACTTATAGATCATGCTGCAAGAGGAGACATAGATGCAGCTGCTAAGGTAGCTGAGGGCTATTTTGATGGAAGCTTTGGTGAAAAGAATCTTCAAAAGGCCAGGAAGTGGGCATCTTATGCTGCGAAGCATGGCAATGCTCTTGCTAAAGAGATACTTGAAAAGCTATAAGAAGAGTTCTGTTTTTAGTGATTGGTCATAAGTGATTTTGTGTACAGCCAATCTACATCTGAAGGGAATATATATGGAAGAAAAAGAGCACAAGAGAAGAGTTCATTATTCAGGGAAGTATCCTAAGAAATTTGAGGAAAAGTATAAAGAACATGATCCTTTAAAATATAAGGATACAGTAGAGCATGTTATCAGCAAGGGTTCAACTCCTGCTGGTATGCACATTTCCATTATGGTTAATGAGATTCTTGACTTTCTTAAAATAGAGCCTGGTCAACAGGGACTTGACTGTACTTTAGGATACGGTGGTCATACGCGAAAAATGCTCGAATGCCTTAATGGGCAGGGCTGTATATATGGTCTTGACGTAGATCCTATAGAATCTCAAAAGACGATAGAGCGTCTTAAAGAAGTGGGATATGGTGATGATATCTTCAAATTCAGACTTACTAATTTTGAAAATATAGATAAGGTCTGTGAGGAAGCCGGTAAGTTTGACTTTGTACTTGCTGATCTTGGAGTATCTTCCATGCAGATAGATAATCCCGAGCGAGGTTTTTCTTATAAGATTGACGGACCGCTTGATCTAAGGCTTGATCCTGAACATGGTCAGTCTGCTGCACAAAGGCTTCATAGTATCACCCAGGAAGAGTTTGAAGGAATGATGATAGAAAATTCTGACGAGCCTTATGCCAGGGAGATAGCAAGTAAAGTTTTTTCGCTTATGTCAAAGGGCAATCCTATGGATACTACTACTGCTTTAAAGAATGCTATTCAAGAAGCTCTTTGGAAGGTGGACAAGTCTGAGAGGGATAAGGCTATCAAGAAAAGCTGTGCCAGAGTATTTCAGGCTCTGCGCATAGATGTTAACAGTGAATTTGAGGTCTTATATTCATTTCTTGAAAAGCTTCCGGGGATTTTAAAGCCTGGTGCAAGAGTTGCGATCCTTACATTCCATTCAGGAGAAGACAGGCTTGTTAAGAAGTCTTTTAAGGCGCTTAAAAAAGAGGGGATATATTCAGATATTTCTGAAGATGTCATAAGACCGTCTCAGGAAGAGTGCAGGATCAATCCAAGAAGTAAGAGTACCAAAATGAGATGGGCTGTAAAAGCGTAGTAATATTGCAGAAGATATAAGTTTTGTGGGGACTTTGATATGGCGATGAGATTTTCAGCTAAGACCGATAAGCCTAAAGATACAAAAGGCGCTTTAAAGCGCCTTTTAAAGTACTGCTTTGAATACAAGTACAGACTCATTGTTACGATATGCTTATGTCTTTGCGGTAATCTACTATCTCTTGCCGGTCCCAAACTTGCAGGTAATGCTATTGAAGAGATAGCTTGTGGCAGAGGCAATATCAATATGCAGGTGGTAGAGCATTTTGTGCTTCTTATGATCATCTGTTATATAGCATCTGCTCTTATTTCATATATTGTATCTGTTACTATGATGAAGACTGGCAGACTTATAGCTCATAGAATGAGGCAGGATGTTTTTGATAAACTTATGACACTTCCTGTAGGATATTTTGACCGCAATCAGGCGGGTGATATCATAAGCAGGGTTTCCTATGATATTGATGTTATATCAACCTCTATTTCTACTGATACTGTTCAGATCCTTACCAGCATAGTTACGGTTGTAGGATCATTTTGTATGATGTTTTTGATTTCTCCACAGCTTGTTGTTATCACACTTGTTACTATTCCGCTTGCGGTTATGTATACAAGATTTATGGGTAAGAGAACCAGACCTCTTTTTTCCAAAAGAAGTGCAAAGTACGGGCAGATGAACGGATTTGTTGAGGAGATGTTCTCAGGTCAAAAGACAATTCTTGCTTATGGAAGAGAAAATAAGGTAACTGAGAACTTTGATGTTATAAATAATGAGGCAGCAGAGCTGTTCTACAGATCTGAATATTATGGAATGACAATAGGACCTTCCGTAGGCTTTATCAATAATCTGGGACTTGCGCTTACATGTATGTTTGGAAGTGTTCTTTATCTTTATAAAATAGTTAATCTTGGAGAAATCTCATCTTTTGTTTTATATACAAGGAAGTTTTCCGGGCCTATTAACGAGATCGCCAATATAATTAACGATCTATATTCGGCGCTGGCGGCTTCTGAAAGAGTATTCAGGCTTCTCGATGAAGATGAGGAAGTCGAGGATATCGAGGAAGCTGTAGAACTTGTAAACGTAAGGGGCGATGTGGAATTTGATCATATAAAGTTTGGCTATGTTGAGGGGCGGACTATTATAAATGATTTCTCGCTTAAGGTTCCTGCCGGAAAGAGAATAGCAATAGTAGGTAAGACAGGTGCCGGTAAGACTACGCTTATAAATCTTCTTATGAGATTTTATGATGTAAGTAGTGGACATATCTATGTTGATGGCAATGAGATAAGGTCTCTTACAAGGAAAAGCCTTAGAAGGGCTTATGCTATGGTTCTTCAGGATACCTGGCTTTTTGAAGGCACTGTATATGAAAATATTGCATATGGATGTGATAATGTGTCCAGAGATGATGTGATAAATGCAGCAAAGTCTGCGCATATTCATTCTTTTATTACCCATCTTCCAATGGGATACGATACGGTTATAAGCGAAGATGGCGGCAATATATCAAAGGGCCAGAAGCAGCTTCTTACTATAGCAAGGGCATTTTTGTATGATGCAAGTATACTGATACTTGATGAAGCTACGTCTAACGTTGATACCACAACTGAACAGGAGATTCAGAAGGCTATGACTAGTCTTATGAAGGGGCGTACCTGTTTTATAATAGCTCACAGACTTTCAACTATTCAGAATGCAGATAATATTCTTGTTCTTGATCATGGAGATATTGTTGAACAGGGAACGCATGAAGAGCTCATGAATAAAGAGGGTACATATTATGATATGTACATGTCGCAGTGGCAGTAATTAAAGAGGCATCAGATTTTATAGATATGTGATGTGGAAACGCTTGCACTTAAAATAGTTCCATGGTATTATTTATATAACTAATTGAAGATTTTTATCGGCAAACGAAGAGACGAGAGAAAAGGGTGTCGGTGCAGTTTGAGTCTATGCTTGAACATTATTCTTATTGGAGATAATTCAATAAGTCTATAGCACGTACTTTTTTCTATCGTCTCTTTTTTGACGTATCTGAACGGTTTCGGTGGTACAAGGTATGATTATAGGGTTTTAAGAATCCTTGAACTAAAATCTTATGATTAGAAAATTATGAAAATGGTTATTTCTTTGAAGGAGATGCAGCTTATGAACACAGATGTAGTAATCATCGGGGGCGGTGTTGTTGGATGCGCGATCGCAAGGCAGTTGTCAGCTTATAATTTGAAAACTGTTCTGCTTGAAAAAGAAGAGGATGTCTGTTCCGGTACATCCAAAGCTAACAGCGCTATAGTACATGCCGGCTTTGATGCAGAGCCAGGTACTTTAAAGGCAAAGTTTAATGTCATTGGTAGTGAAATGATGGAGGATCTGTCAAAGGAACTTGATTTTCCTTATAAGAGAAACGGATCAATGGTTTTATGCTTTGCAGAAGAAGATAAGCCTAAACTTAAAGAGCTGTATGAAAGAGGCATAAAAAACGGGGTTAAGGATCTTGAGATAATAACAGGTGATGAGGCAAGAGAGCTTGAGCCCAATGTATCAGAGGAAGTTGTTGCAGCTCTTCTTGCTAAGAGCGGCGCAATTGTATGTCCTTTCAATCTTACGATCGCACTTGCAGAAAATGCTGCAGATAATGGTGTGGAATTTCGATTTAATACTGAAGTTCAGAATATAAAGAAAATAGAAGGAGGCTATAGCCTTCGTACTTGTAATGGTGAGATAACTTCCAAATATGTTGTGAATGCTGCAGGTGTATATGCAGATCTTTTTCACAATATGGTTTCGGATAAGAAGATTCATATTACTCCTCGTAAGGGAGATTACAAGCTTATGGACAAGGAGGTTGGAGATTATGTAACACATACTATTTTCCAGCTTCCGGGTAAATATGGTAAGGGAGTTCTTGTGACACCAACTGTTCATGGAAATCTTCTTGCAGGTCCTACAGCTGTTGATGTAGACAATAAGGAGCTTACGTCAACATCTGCTGCTGAACTTGATGATCTTACAAATAAAGCAATGATAAGTGTTAAGAATGTTCCCTTCCGTCAGACCATAACATCTTTTTCAGGACTTCGTGCTCATGAAGATGGTGACGATTTCATAATAGGTGAATGTGAGGATGCAGAAGGATTTTTTGACGCAGCAGGAATTGAGTCTCCCGGACTTTCTAGCGCTCCTGCTATTGGCGTATACATCGCTGATGAGATTGCCCAAAAAGAGGGAGTTTCAAAGAAGGAAAGCTTTGATGGAAAGCGAATAGGCATTCCACATGTGGCAGAGATGTCATTTGATGAAAGAGCAGCCCTTATAAAGAAGGACCCGTCCTATGGAACTATCATCTGCAGATGCGAAGGAATTTCAGAGGGTGAAATACGAAATTCCATAAGACGCACGCTTGGCGCAAGGTCGATGGACGGAGTAAAGAGAAGAACAAGAGCAGGAATGGGAAGATGCCAGGCAGGCTTTTGCACGCCTCGTACTATCGAGATAATAGCACAAGAGCTTGGTATATCTGTAACTTCTGTTTGCAAGAACAGGAAAGGTTCAGAGCTTATAATTGGCGATCCTAAAGATGAGATTGGCAGAAACTAAAAAAGGTATAGATGAAAGGACTATTATGAATAATATAGATCTTGTAATTATAGGCGGGGGTCCCGCTGGTCTTGCAGCAGCACTTTCAGCAAGGGATAAAGGGGTAGAAGATATACTGATACTTGAGCGTGACCATATTCTTGGAGGAATACTTAATCAGTGTATCCATAACGGTTTTGGTCTTCATACTTTTAAGGAGGAACTCACAGGTCCTGAATATGCGGGAAGGTATATTGACCGTGTTAGAGATGAAAATATTCCTTACAAGCTTAATACGATGGTAATTGATATAAATAAAGACAAGGAAGTTACATACATCAATAAAGAGGATGGCCTTACTACTATAAAAGCAGGTGCTGTTATCCTTGCAATGGGCTGCAGGGAACGTCCAAGAGGAGCGCTTAATATTCCGGGATTCAGACCTGCAGGAATATATACAGCAGGTACTGCCCAGCGTCTTATGAATATTGAAGGGCATATGGTAGGTAAGAAAGTAGTAATCCTTGGATCAGGCGATATAGGTCTTATAATGGCTCGCCGTATGACTCTTGAAGGGGCCAAGGTTGAAGTAGTAGCTGAGCTTATGCCATATTCAGGCGGTCTTAAGAGAAATATTGTGCAGTGTCTTGATGACTATGGTATTCCGCTTAAATTAAGTCATACGGTTATTGATATTGAAGGTAAAGACCATGTGACAGGCATTACTATCGCAGAGGTTGATGCAAACAGAAAACCTATTCCGGGAACAGAGGAACACTATGATGCTGATACACTTCTTTTATCATGTGGTCTTCTTCCGGAAAATGAGCTTACAAGAGGAATCGGAGCTTCAATATGTCCTGTTACGAGCGGACCTAGTGTGAGTGATAAGCTAGAGACAAGTGTTGATGGAATCTTTGCATGTGGCAACGTCCTCCATGTTCATGATCTTGTTGATTATGTTTCTGAAGAAGCTACTCTTGCAGGTAGAAATGCTGCTGAGTATATTAAGTCCGGGCAGAAGGCTGAGGGCAGATCTGTAGAGCTTAAGGCTGATGGCGGCGTCCGCTATACAGTTCCGCAGAGTCTTGATATTTCTAATATGAGTGACAAGGTTGTTGTCAGATTCAGAGTTGGAGATGTATTTAAGAACCGCAGCATATGCGTTTATTATGACGATGAGAAGGTTCAGAATATCAAAAAGAGGGTAATGGCTCCTGGTGAGATGGAACAGGTGGTGCTGTTAAAGAGCTCTTTTGATAAATATGAAAATGTGGGTTCTATAAGAATCTGTACTGAAGAAAATTAAGAAAGAATGCGGCTTTAGCTATGCTTCCTGACTCTGCATAGAATCAGGAAATCTAAAGAGTAAATGGCAATTCAAGATTTGGAGGCTTTTATGGATACAAGAGAACTTATATGTATCGGCTGCCCTATGGGATGTATGCTGACTGTAAATATGGAAGATGCTGATAATATCACTGTTACAGGCAATACCTGTCCAAGGGGTGAAGCTTATGGCAAAAAAGAAGTAACAAACCCTACCCGTATAGTGACAAGTAGTGTTAAAATAAACGATGGTACTATCGCTAGAGTTTCCGTTAAAACAGAAAATGATATTCCAAAAGGCAAGATTTTCGATATCATGAAGGAGATTCGCGAGGTAACCGTGACGGCGCCTATTCATATAGGAGATGTGATTCTTAAGAATGTTGCTGATACTGGAGTTGATGTTATAGCAACCAAGAATGTTGAAAGAAGCGCCGTTTAATTTAAAACGGTTCGCTTATTGCAGATCATTTTGGGAAAGTATTAAAACCAAAATGTTGTTCTGATAGCAGTTATCATGAATCTATTAGAAAGCGGATTGTTAAGGAAAGGCTTTTTGATGATCATGGATAAAAAACAGTTATTGGAACAAACTGATCTGTTCGTGCTTGATATGGACGGCACTTTTTACCTTGGGGATAATATTCTTCCGGGGGCGCTTTCTTTTATTGATGCTGTAAACGAAAAGGGAAAGGATTATCTTTTTTTTACAAACAATGCATCTACAAGGCCGGAGGCTTATATAGATAAGCTTGCGGGTATGGGATGCTTTATAACAAGGGACAAGATCATGACTTCAGGAGATGTTATGATCCGATTCCTAAAGAGCAAATATCCGGGACAGTCTGTATATCTGCTTGGTACAAAGCCTCTTATCAATAGTTTTGAGGATGCTGGTATCAAGCTTGATGACAAGCACCCGGATATTGTTGTTGCTAGCTTTGATAAGACTCTTACTTACGAGAAGCTTGAAAGGGCCTGTACTTTTATAAGAGAGGGGGCTGCATTTCTGGCAACTCATATGGATATTAATTGTCCTGTTGAGGGCGGATTTATTCCGGACTGCGGAGCTATCTGCGCTGCCATATCCCTTTCTACAGGTAAGGAGCCAAGATATGTTGGCAAGCCTTTTGTTGAGACTGTTGACATGATTCTTGACAAGACGGGGTATAATAGGGAGAATGTTACATTTGTAGGTGACAGGTTATATACTGACGTGGCAACGGGAGTTAATAACGGCGCAAGGGGCGTTTTGGTCCTTACAGGTGAGACTAAGCTTTCGGATGTAGATGCTTCTGATACTAAGCCTGATGCTATTTATGACTCAATTGCGCAGATGGGGCAGCTGATGTTATCCTAAGGTGAAAGGGCAGGGTTATTTATGAACAAAAATTTATCTGATATACTTGCAGATTCACCGGTCATAGCAGCAGTCAAAGACGAAAAGGGGCTTACAAAGGCTCTTTCTTCTGATTGCGGGATCATATTTATACTCTATGGTAATATCTGCAATATAAATGATATTGTTGATAAAGTAGACAGGGCTTCTAAAATTGCCATAGTTCATGCGGATCTTGTAAATGGTCTGTCTATGAAAGAAGTAGCGGTTGATTATATTAAAAGTGCTACTAAGGCAAGGGGAATCATCTCTACCAAGCCTTTGCTTGTAAAAAGGGCTAAAGAGCTTGGACTTATCGCAATTCAAAGAACTTTTGTGATCGATTCAATAGCTTATAATAATATGATGAAGCAGGTAAAAGAGTATGAGCCTGATGCAATTGAGATATTGCCTGGTGTTATGCCTTCTGTTACGGCTGATGTGAGGAAGGCAGTTGATCTTCCTATTATTGCAAGCGGACTTTTAAGAAATAAGAAGGATGTAGTTGCAGCCCTGGATGCAGGTGCTGATGCAATTTCTACTACTGCTGAGGATTTATGGTCTGTTTAACTATTTAATCTATAGTTAAGCTTTACCGGGGATAATTACAGTTGGGGATATACTAATAATTGGAGTTTAAACGGGATGGCTAATAAAGAAAACGAAAACAGAGAAATCAAAAACAAGGAAATAGTAGATAGGGAAATCGTAGATAAGTCAGAAAACAGCGACATGGTTGTCGAAATTATAGATATCGACAGTAATGGCTTTGTAAAAGAAGAGACTCAGGATGCAGGTAAAAAAGATGCTGAGTTTTTGGATGCCGAAAGCAAAGACATAGAAGATGATAATAAAGATAGTGATAATCAAACTATTGAAAAAGTAGTTGATGAAAATAAAGAAAATAATACAAATGATATATCTGATGATAAGGGCGATATAGCTGAACATTCAGAAGATGAAAAGGCTGAAGATTCATCAAAAGAGATAAATAATGAGGAATCTTTAGGAAAAGATGAAAAGGCTGAAGATTCATCAAAAAAGACAGATAATGCAGAATCTTTAGAAATAGATGAAAAGATTGATGATTCATCAGATGAGGAAGATGCAGAAGGCTTAGCCAAAGCTGCCAAAAAAGAGAAGTTTTGGAAAGCATTTGATATAGGGCAGATTGTAGCTATAATAGTTCTTCTTTTTGTAGCTTTGTTTGGAACCTATAAGCTGTATCAGAATATGACAGCAGTTCGTCTTACAAGAGCTCTTGCTCTTGCACAGGCTGCTCAGAATGATGGGGATTATGCTACTGCGATCGATTATTATGAGCAGGCTATATCTATAGATAGTAAGTCGGTCATTGCTTATGAGGAACTTGCAAACTGCTATGCAACTCTTAATGATACAGATAATGTAATGAATGTGTTATATAGTGGATGGAAGAATATTGGCGATCAGTCAATGCTCGATAACTATATTTCACTTAAGCTTAATGATGTAATAGCTACTATTCAGACATCAGGTGGAAGCTTTGAGGCAGTTGAAGAAGTACTTGATGTCCTTAAAATAGATGGAGCCAATGAAGATGCACTTCAGCTTCTTGGTACACTGTACAGCTATTGCATGATAGATAAGAATACATCAGGAGATAATGTTCTTTTCTGGGAAGATGATGATGAGAATTCTTCTTTTGCCAAGTACAAGGAAGCAGTTTCTTCAATGCTTGATATTTATGAAGTATCTCCAAGTGAAGAACTTGAAATGCTTATTTCCAGATATATAATTCCTGAGGGAAATGTAGTATGGATCGGTCTTGATAACTGTAGTGATTATGCCCTCCTTATTCAGGATGCAAGTAACCTTCTTGGAGAGAGCAGCTCTCTTGATTCATTTATCGGATGCCTTGAGAATGCGGTTGTGGCACAAGGAGTTTTTGATAAGATATGGCCGGAAATAGAAGATGGTGATATTGAACCTTTCAGGGACTTCATGATAAGTGATGAAATTCTTTCTTATAAAAATGCTTTAATTAATGGAGAAGATCCTTATCTTGAGATCGAGATGGAAAATGCATTTTGCCAGGAAGGAATTATTCTGACTCTTTTGGATAATTCCTGGACATATCATTTCCCGGATTATAGTGAGAATAATAATACTAATGGTGTAATAACACTTCAGCTTACATATGAGGAAGTTCAGGCCTCAAAGACTGCTGTAGAAGAAGCTGTGGAAAATGAAGATTTAGAAGCTGCAGATGAAGTGACAGAAGATGAGTCACAGGAAGCTGCTACAGCATCAATATCAGAAGATACAGCAGTTGCAGAAGAGTCTGAAAGTACACAGGAAAGTCTTGAAGAATCAGATGGATATTCGGAAGAAAGTCTTGAGGAATCAGATGGATATTCGGAAGAAAGTCTTGAGGAAGAAGAAATAATAGTCGGAAGCATAAGTATGAATTATGAGCCTTCTGTTACCGGTGGTAAGTATTTCCCTCATGTTACATATTATATGACCTGTGATTATGAGGGTGAAATTGTAACATATACATATCAGAAGGTAATCACCATTGAGGACGGAACCAAGACAAGGACTACCGTTGAAAACTGGGGAGATGAAGAACTTGAGACTATAGTCGATGAGAGTGTTGAAGAAGAGACAGAGACTACTACTCAAGATACAACTACTCAGCAGACCCAGACTCAGGATGATTCTGCAAGCACTGAGAATACATCTAATGTTATTGTAGATCCTGAGACAGGAGCTATGATTGATGCAACTACTGGTCTTGAAATAGATCCTGCTACAGGATTCCTTAAAGATCCAGCAACAGGTCTTTATATCGATCCTAATACATGGACATATATAGATCCTGCAACAGGAGCTGTAGTTGATCCTAATGCAGCTTCTGCTGATCAGACAACAACAGATCAGACAACAACAGATCAGACAACAACAGATCAGACACAGACAACTACTGATTCAGCTGCAACTGCTGTAACTAATTGAGGCTGACTTTTATGGAGATTAGAGAAGGAAAATGCATAATTGTCTCTGCTGGTGATTTTGAACCTGTGGATTTGAATATTCAGGAGGGAGATTTCCTTATAGCTTGTGATGCGGGCTTTCGTTATCTTGACTATATGGGGATAATGCCGGATCTTATTGTTGGAGATTTTGATTCGATGGCTTCATATCCTGAAGCATTTAATTCGCTTAGAGAGATAGCGATAAGTGATCCTGGAAGGATACTTGAACTTGATGTTCACAAGGATGACACGGACACTATGAAGGCTATCAAGACAGGTTTTGAAAGAGGCTATCGAAAGTTCTATATGTATGGAGCTCTTGGCGGCATCAGGTTTGATCATTCCATATCCAACATTCAGGCTCTTATGTATATCAAAAGACATGGTGGTAAAGGCTATATAATGCAGGCACAGCAGCTTATGCTTATAGCTGAGAATGAGACCATAAACTTTAATAGAGGTATGACAGGAATCCTTTCTGTCTTTTCGCTTGGAGCTAGAGCAGAAGGCGTTACTTTAAAAGGTCTTGAATACGAGATGGAAGATGGGATCATAAGTGATGATTTTCCTATAGGTACAAGTAATGAATTTATTATTGATGAAGCTGCAGAAGTAACAGTTAAGAATGGTACACTTCTTATAATAGCTAATTGGAGCGGAGCTCATTAAAAAGGTCGCATTTGCGATCTTTTTTATTGCCGGTTTTGAATATAAAAATCCCGAAGAATCTTTATGACTCTTCGGGATCTGTTTTAAAATTATGATTCCAAAGCATATATCAATATATGCTTATTAAGTTGCTCTTAGAAGCTCTGTGGTAGTGCCACACATTACCACTTTCATACTGAATACAAAGAACAGTCTTACCATTTTTGTCTGTTTCCATCCAGTATTTGTTGATACTTCCATCTTTCCAGTTCTTACATTTTTCTTTGTGCTGCTGCATAGCCTCTACGATCATATGCTGAGCAAAAGAATCGATCATCCGCCACTTACACATATTCATTATCGTCCTCTCCAAATAAAAAATCTAGTCATTGCAGCTTACATACCACCCATTTTGCTGCGCTCCAAAAAGCATACAAACAGTATTCTATCACAAAAATTTGTAAAAAAACGCTAAACGGGGCGTGTTTTTAAGAGGCGAAAAATCGTTCGTCATTTTTCTTTGTATAAAATCGCGTGGTTATCACATTTCACAATGTGGTATCAAAAAGTTTGTTAGATTTTAACAATTGATGAAAGAGCTTACTTGTGGGCGTTGTAAACTCTTACAAAAAATTCATGTGTTTTTTAACTAATATGGATACCTGTGCATTCTTCAAAAATTTCATTATCGAATCCTGGAATGGAACATACGATATCTTTTTTCTCTTTTGGAAGATTGTCCCACCAGGTCTGTCTGTCGGATTTGTCATAGTGGGGAACCGTAGGACCGTCAAGCTGTTCGTCGCCGCCATAAATTGGCTGTGCTTGGAATTCCTTTTCTGTAAGCCCCATTGTATTGTTCCATTTGGTGGACTTTTTGGGCATAAGTATCAGGATATCGCGTGCTTCTGAATTGATCCATTCATCTCTTGTAATAGGAGATGGCTGGTTGAAAAGCATAAATGGAGTTTCTCCTGTACAGAATGCTCCGGAATTATAATTGCCGCAGTTAAAATCTCCTGCGTTAAAGTCTCCGTTATTACAGCAACCGGCATTGTGGTTTCCATTATTTCTTTCGCCTGAGTTGTAGTATCCAACATTGCCTTCGCCAACGTTACAATCGCCTGCATTAAAGGATCCTGAGTTTACATCACCTATGTTAAAAGATCCGGAGTTCTTGCTTCCCATGTTGCCATAACCTGAGTTGTTATCTCCTATATTGTCATCACCTGAATTGCAGAAGCCTGTACAATTGTGGCCTATATTCATCTCTTCCATGAGCTTTTCCTGAGGAACCATTCTCATGATGCGGACTTTATTGGTATAATATCTGTCCTTACGACTGTCAGGATCTTTCTCTATTTCATCTATTACGTCTACTTCAAATACTCTGCAGGGAGAGCCGTTGTATTCGTAAAGGAAGCATTCTCTAAGCCTGGGATACAGGAACATATCTTCCTGCTCATATTCTGACAGGTCGGCATAGGATTCCCCTTCTCTTTGATAATCATCTCGTATCAGGATAAAACCTCTTTTGATGCTGGGAGTATTTGACTCGTCGCTCATAAAATCCTCCTTATACTTATAAATATATGCATTCTTGAACATAAAGTTCAAGAATGTAGTAATAGAGCCATTTGAGTTCACCTTCGGTGAAGGCTCTATTACCAACCGATTCACTGAATCACGAAACACGCAGTAAATGCGCGTTTCTGT
>NZ_JAILQF010000337.1 GCF_024699075.1 Butyrivibrio sp. | reverse complement strand
GCTTCCTGTATCAAGTATGAGGCTCTTGTACTTGTCTCTGTCAAGTATGCCTGCCTGCTCGTCCCTGTTGTTATTAACAATCTGTCCTATATCCATGCTGTGCTTGTCTGTAAGATGATAATCACAGCCTACCATGTCAGCACCGGTCTCTTCGGCCCTTTTTAAAAGTCTTTCATAAAAGTCGGAAGTTACCCAGTCATCTGCATCTATAAATCCTATAAAGTCGCCCTTCGCCATGGCAAGGCCTATATTCTTGGCGCCTCCCTGGTGGTGATTGATTGGTGAATGGATTGCATGGAAAAAGGGCTGATTGTCCTTCTCATACTGCTGCATGATCTTGAAAGATTCATCAGTAGAGCAGTCATCAACTGCTATTATCTCATACTGATCCTTGGGCAGGGTCTGCGAAACAAGGCTGTCCAGGCACCATTTAAGTTTATCATCTGCGGCCTGATTAAAAACCGGCACAATAACACTAAGCTTCAAATTATCCTCCTGCTTTTAGGTGGTGAGAGTACGCATATAATGATATAGGTAATGCTACAAGCCTCATTGAAAATAACCTTCGTTTTTCTAATGTCCTGCTACGCTTCCGTGAACACTATATACTTCAGCTCCGCACGACCTAAGAAAAACGAAGAACATTTTCATAAATCGGCTTGTAGCATTACCTATATCATTATATGCTTACGTTCATGCATTCCAAAATTATATTAATTCCCATTTGAATTTAGCTCTAAGCATTAAATAGTTTTCAAATTTAAATCTACGCTCTAAGCATTAAAAGTATATCGCAAGCGAAATCTATTGTTATACCGATATTGAACTGCGCCTACGTGATTACTGCATATAGCAAGTTAGTAGGGCATTTTAAAGCAAAACCATTTCCACAAATCGGTGCATAAACGCTAAAATCCCAAATAAATATAGGTGCTTACGTTGGCGAACTTGATTATGGACCATGTGAGTAAAATGGCTAGGATCATTGCACCTTTACAGTTTACTTTGTGCTTGTCAGTAAGTTTTGCTGCGTTGGGGCAGATAAATGCAAAATAGGCGCTTACAAGTATTATGATCCACATGCAAACTGCGGGGCCCCAGGTCATGCCTGCTATCGGGGTTATCTTGAATATATACCACAGTTCATCTATCTGGAAGCATTCTATAAAGTCCGGACTTATCTTGAAAGATCCAAATCTTGTCATTGCAGATATCAGAGTGCATGCATCGCTTACGCTGCCAGCCCTAAAGAATACCCAGGCGATAGTTACAAATATAAATGTAAGGATAAGGGCTATAGGGTATGGTAATAATGTTCCACTGCTACCTTTTTTCTTAAGCGCTCTTGTTATTACATATAATAGTCCATGCATGGCTCCCCATACGATAAAGGTAAGGCCTGCTCCGTGCCAGAAACCTGACAATACGAATATTATCATGAAGTTTATATAAGTTCTTACAGCGCCTTTTCTGTTGCCGCCAAGTGGTATATATACATATTTGGTGAAAAAGGCTGTAAGCGTCATATGCCATCTCTTCCAGAAATCATCAATATTTCTGGCTTTATATGGGCTTTCAAAGTTAACCGGAAGGTCCATTCCGACCATCCTGCAGATTCCTCTGCCCATTTCGCAGTATCCGCTAAAGTCAAAGTATATCTGAAAAGAATAGCATACAGCAGTAAGTATTGCATCCATCTGTGTAATCGTTCCAAGATTACTATATCCGTAGTCAACGGCAACAGAAAGTGTATCAGCAATGATAACTTTCTTGGACAAGCCAAGTACAAAGAGCATTACCGCCTGCATGAATTCTTCTGTATTCCATCTATGGTTAAGACCCTTTTCAAACTGACTTTTCATGTCATTATATCTTACAATAGGGCCTTGAAGTATTTTTGGGAAAAAGACTATGTACGAAAGATAATTGATCAAAGACAGATTCTCAACTTCGCCTCTATATACATCTACAAGAAGTGATATCTGGGAAAAGGTATAAAAGCTTATTGCTATAGGAAGTAGTATTGATACAGTTATAGAACTGCCTGAAACAGCATTTACAATATCAGCAAAAAAGCCTGCATATTTAAAGAATAAAAGTAGTGCTATATTGCCGCAGATTCCTGTTATCAGTAGTTTTTTGGCGCTATTTTTTCTGTAAGTATAATTATCAGCATCAGATGCTGAATCTATTTTAGTATTCTTATCAATAAATGCTGGATCTATTTTAGTATTCTTATTAGTAAATGCTTGATCTATTTTAGAATGTTCACTTTCCTTTTTTCCAGAAATATGAGTTCTTAATAATTTAGTTTTTATAAGTCTTAGGAATGAGTAGTTCCACAGGATACTTATCATCAGAACTCCTAGAACTTTAATTCCAAAAAAGGCGAAAAATAAGAATGACAAAATAACGCAGTAAAGCTCGACTGCGTTTTGAGCGCAGGCGGGCTTTGTGCGTGATATATTTGATAGTATATTTTTTTCATTAATAAAATATGTAACTGCATAAAAGCCTGCTACAAACAGAGGCAGAAATGCAAATACAAATGCATATGAATTAAATAACATCAGATGACACCTTTAAAGTAATCTATAGTCTTCTGAAGTCCGTCGCGAAGAGCGACTGTAGGCTCCCAATTAAGTTCTTTCTTGGCAAGTGTTATATCAGGCTTACGCTGAGTTGGATCATCAACAGGAAGGTCTTCATAGATTATCTTGGAGCTTGTTCCTGTAAGCTCTACTACCATCTCGGCAAGCTGCTTGATAGTGAATTCTCCGGGATTACCGATGTTAACAGGTCCTGTGAATCCTTCACGGCTGTTCATGAGTCTCATCATTCCTTCGATAAGATCATCAACATAACAGAAGCTTCTTGTCTGGCTTCCATCACCGTATATTGTAATATCCTGACC
>NZ_JAILQF010000276.1 GCF_024699075.1 Butyrivibrio sp. | reverse complement strand
ATCGAGTTACAACTTCATATGAATACATAGGAATAACTTCTGGCGAACCGTCTGCCTTTAGCCTACGTCTAAGCATTTTTCCAGATGTTGTGGATACCACCGTCCTACTAATGGGAATCTCAATCTTTAAGATTTCTTTTTTTTCCTCAGTAATAATCTCTGCTCTAACAGAAATTGATGGCACAGTACTGTTGGCAATCAATGCAGTAACTCCTATAGCATCCTTATGCTTTGGATGTACGCCTGTAATTTCACCATCATCCTCTACACCCAGATACAATGTTCCACCTTTAGTGTTTGTCATTCCAACAATTTCATCAATTAAATCTGTATCCGAATATTTCTTTATATCGCTTTTAAATTCAACTATAAGATCTTCCTTCATTGGAATTGTTCGCATGATTATTACTCCTTAATTCTAATTTAACTCAATTATAATTCGTTTTAATTTAGTTGTCGAGTTAAAATCGAATTAAAAATCGAGTTAACCCATTATATCCATATAAAACTACGCAAATTTGACACAAATTATACCTGAATTATTCACGGCTTAATTACCAATCCTCATAGTTACTACATTTAAACTGTATATTGTTTTCACCTAACAAGTGATGCCTTAGGGGTATTAATAAAGCCCCAAATCTGTTAAAATTTTAGGTGCGAATCCAAAACCAAAACAGAAAAGAGGCTTCATTCTTGATCTTGACTCTACGCTACTTGATACATACGGCAAGCAGGAAGGTGAGGACTTCAATTATCATTATCAGGCAGAAACTTGGAACAATCCCAGAAGGGTTGTCTTTAAAATCGAGAAACCTTATAACCAGATAACCCACATGTATACTTTTATAGTCACAAATATGACTGCAGACATAAAATCAGTAATCCAGTTTTACTGCGGCCGAGGCAAAATGGAGAACTTCATCAAAGAGAGCAAGAACGGTTTTGACTTCGGCGCTGTAAGCAGCTTAAAACCACAGTTGGAATAGCAACTAATGATGCACCTTGATAACTTAAAAGTCTGTATTTCTGATTCATAGGGATAGTCTACCCATTTTCAGGGGAGATTTCCGCCTATTCTGGGCATCCATTTCAAAAAAGCGGTTTATGAGTCTGATTTCAGAGATTTAAGTAGTCATGAATAATTCAGGTTTCAATAATAATAATAGAAAAAGATTCAAATAATAATAAAACAAAAAGATTCAAATAATAATAAAACAAAAAGATTCCAACAGTAATAAAATAAAAAGGATGCATTCAGTGATATGATCTTCCATAAATAGATTAGGCCTTATGCCTCATCTACCAAGAATAACACATCACAATACGCACCCTTTTTTATTTACAATTTACTTCTGAATATCTTTTATTTACCTTTATTTTTGTCGCTCTATTATTATCGTCCTTTACTAGTATAGCTTTTTCTCGTCCTGTATTTTTTAACCCTTTATTATCCCTTATAGTGTCTTTCATAAGGCTCCCAGGTTTTCTCACTTATGATATACCTTGGTCTATGCTTACTCTCTAGATATATCTTACCAATATAGGTACCAATAACGCCTATTGATATGAGCTGTATACCTCCAAGGAAACAAACTATACAAATAGTAGATGCCCATCCGGATACGCCCTGACCAGTAAGAGCTACAATGAAGGCCCAGATGATACCTATAAAGCCGATTATACTTACAATACTACCAATTCCTGTGATGATAGATATAGGTTTAATAGACAGAGAAGTAATTCCATCAAATGCAAGGTGAAGCATCTTGCTAAGCGGATAGTGACTTTCTCCTGCCATTCTTTCATGGCGTTCATAATATATGATTGCTGACTTAAATCCAACAAGAGGTACCATACCTCTTAAATAGATATTAACCTCGTGGAAATCTGCAAACTCGTCAAGAACTCTTGATGATATGAGTCTATAGTCTGAATGATTATAGACAACTTCAGCTCCCATCCAGTTAAGCAGTTTGTAGAAAGATTCTGCTGTAAACTTCTTAAAGAATGTATCCGTATCTCTCTTGGATCTTACACCATACACAATCTCTGCTCCGCCAAGATAAGCGTCAAGCATCTTGTCCATGGCTCCAATATCATCCTGTCCATCACA
>NZ_JAILQF010000263.1 GCF_024699075.1 Butyrivibrio sp. | reverse complement strand
TCATCTACGATGAAACCTGTGATCTTGGGATTTACTATTGCCAGAACAGAAGTAGCTGTTACAAGTACAAGACCAAGAGCTACCTTCCAAGTGTACTTTTTGAGATATGAATAGAACCATCTCATTGCCGATTGATTTTTTTTGATTTTCATAATATCCCCTCATACCTTAAACTGTAGGCTGGTTCATATACAGATTTTGTTTAAATATCTGTAAAATCATTAGCCGCTTTACCGAATATAAAGGCTGATGCTACTGAACATGCCATCTTTATTTCGGTATAAAATTGCTTTGCCTTAAGCGATCCGTAACTTTTATATTAGTCTGTTGCTGAATATTTACAATGATATATATTGTTTGGGATTGATTTATTTTGCTTTTTTAAGATAATATATAAAATGAACAAGATAATTCATCACCTTTTGGTGGTGGGAAGATCTTGATTTCGGGTGCGAGGTTATAAGCCCGTACCCATAGAACTGCGTCAGCAGTGATTTTATAACGAGCAAAAAGCGAAGCGTTTGCGAATGTTTTAGGGCGCAAGACATCCTGGGGATGTCTGTTTTGCGCCGACCGGAGTGGAACGTAGATGTGAGAGTTTCGAAGAAACGAAACAATCCGGTAGTCATATGGTGTCAAAAGGAACTTTTGACACCTACCTCATAATATAAAAAGCATTCCTTTAGCTGCATATTAAAGCTTCTTATATATTATTTTTACACTCTTTGGGTTATATGACAATAAAATATCGGTTTTTAGTTAACTTTTTTATTTTTCATTCATAGGCCAAAATCAATCATGCTTATATGGTGTCAAAAGGTACTTTTGGCACCCACCTCATATAATGAACTTACATAACGTTATTTCGACATGTTTATAAATACATATATGTAATTCTAATTCATATGAACATACGCTCTAATACATGGGATAAGTCTGTTGACATGCTTTTTGTATTCTTCATATTCAGCTCCATGCAAAGAAAGAAGCCATTTCTCCTCAGTTTGCTTAAGAACTACTGTAAGTATGAGCCAGTTGATCAAAAAGACAGGAATTGCGAATAGATTGTGCCACATACAGCTTATTCCTGTTATCATCATCCAGATTCCGCTGTACATAGGATTTCTTACATATGCAAAAATACCGTTTGTACTAAGCCTGTTATCTATAATGTTATCATCGATATCCGACTTAACAGCTCCAAAGAACCATATTAATACTCCAAGCATAATAAAGACTGCTCCAATTATCCTAGATATTATGATCCATATCCCAGGCAGCTCCCCTATCTTAAAAACATAAACGGCCAATATCATTGAGACAGCGCTAAATGCGCCAATTCCAAGCATTAACGCCGGCCCTATGCCAAATAGCGGAAGCTTTTGCTCTTTTTTAGTGTAGTTTTTTAAAATCATTTCGTCCTCCCAGTTAAACTCGCAAAACGCTTCGCTTTTTGCTCGTTATAAAAATATAGTTGTTAGCAATAACTAACACGCATTAATAATACTACTCTTCTTGTTCAAAATACAGTTCTTATAAGCAATTTTATTTGAAATAATATTTATCTTCTAATTATCCGATATTATATACAGTCATATATTTTATTAAACAAAATGGATAATAATTGTAGGAGGTGTGTATTACATGAAGAAATTAGTATCAATACTTGCTCTTGCATCTGTTCTTCTTTTTACAGGATGCGGAAGTAATAAAGCATCAACCGATGCTTCTTTGTCTACCCCGCGAGAGCTTCTAAATCTTGAAGCAGATGATTCTCCTTCATGGGTGACTTCACTTGATCAGGCCCAAGATGCCAATCAGCTCTTCGTAGTCGCTATTTATGGAGATACAACTGCATGGGTTTCTATGCACGAAAAAGATAGTAACGGAACCTGGAAGATGATAATGACAACTCCTGGATTTATTGGAAAAAAAGGATACTGTGCCGATGAAGATCACGTAGAAGGATGCAGCCAGACTCCCGTTGGAACATATCACTTTACCAAAGCTTTCGGAATAGCTGATGATCCCGGATGTTCTATGTCATATACTAAAGTAACTGATGATATTTACTGGTCAGGCGATCAGCGCGATGGCATGAAATACAACGAGATGGTAAGTATTAATGACTACCCTGATCTTGACCTTGAAAACAGCGAACACATCATTGACTACACATATCCTTACCAATACTGTTTGAATATAAGTTTCAACGAAGAAGGAACTGCCGGAAGAGGCTCTGCTATATTCCTTCACTGCTTTGGAGACAGAAAGCCCTTCACAGGCGGCTGTGTTGCGATCCCTATTAATCAGATGTACTTCGTTATGACTCATGTTAATTCTGATTGCGTTGTAGTTATTGATACACTTGATAACCTTGGCGAATTTTAATTTAAGTATAGTGAACCACTTGATATTTCCTTAATTTAGAGATTGCATCACCTGCCGCAAAAACTGCCAGCTCTTTCATGCGTTTAAACTTTCTAAATTATCGATATTGATATTATTAATTCATCCATTAAAAACTCCTTTATGCAGTTACTGCTTTATAAATGCATCCAAAGCCGCAAGCAAGAAGAACGATCGGTACTATAAGGAATGCCCCAATTCCAACTATAAGTCCAACCAATAAAACAGGGAATGCTATAACAGCTATAATTACTCCTAAAATCTTAAAAAGTCCCCATGTAGCTTTAAATGCGAATTTGATAAATCCCCAAAGGATCCAAAGCAAAAATAATGAAAATAAGATATTAAACATGTTAGTCTCCTTTCTGCCTTGCAGACTATATCTTTGTTCTAAGTCCATATTATCGCACAATTAAGGTTAAATACATAGTATTTTATGCGATTTAACTCTTATAAATATGTCATTTGTGCACCTTACGTCAATTAATTATCAATAAAACAAACAGGTCTTTGCGATATTTCTGCCAAAAGACCTGTTTGCTGATTCACATGTATTAGTTTACGCCTTAACTTTTTGCAATTAAGAACTTCTGCAACTTAACATCCAAAGGACTTATTATTTGAAGAATCCTATGATCTTGAAGATCTTAATCCAAAAACCTTTCTTGATACCGGCAGTAACAAAGCCTGCAATAACAGCAATAACAACTGCTACTGTTACTCCTCTTTGAACAGGAGAAGCTGCCTTAGGTGTATCATCATCTTCAATAGTACTATCTTCTGTTGTACCTGTTCCGGATCCTTCTTCTGTATCTGTATTAGTATCTGTTTCTGTATTATTTACAGTTTCAGAATCTTCTTTATTATCTGAATTTTCATCATCTGTATTTTCTACTTCTGATACTATCTTTTGTGTTCCTTCAGCTTCACTACCTGTCTGGGTGTCTGCATCAGTATTATCTGATGAAGATGAGCTTCCTGTAGGCTCCTTTCTTGTTGCTCCTGCAACTTCTCCCTGCTCATCACCTGCGTCAGCAACCAGAACATCGTCAGAACTTGTAGTATCGCCAGAACTTGTTGTTCCATCAGCATTAGTAGCTGTTGTATCAGCACTGGTCTTACCTGATGAAGTAGTTGTATCTGATGATGTGGTACCGGATGTAGTCGTGCCTGATGAAGTAGTTGTATCTGATGATGAACCACTTGTGTCAGAGGTTGTATCTGAACTTGTTGATCCACTTGTAGTTGTTGATCCTGAACTTGTTGAGGATCCGCTTGTGGTTGTCTCATCAGTACTTGTTGAGGAATCTGTCTCTTCAGAACCTGATGTAGAACCTGTTGTCTCTTCCTGATCGTCCTGATCAGAAGATTCTTCATTATCAGTACTTTCTGATGATTCATCTGTACCAGTACCTACTTCAGGATTATCCTCTTCTGTATCATCACCTGTACCTTCACCTGATGAATTGTATGTAGAACCTACTTTTCTTACCACAATACCATCAAGTCTTGATGTTGCACCTTCTGTAAACACAATTGTAAGCTGTCCATCAGCTATACTTACTGTATATGTTCCTATAGTATAAGTAGCTGCTGTATTTGAAACAGATACTGATGTACCTTCAATAGTAGCTTTTACTGTTGACTTGTAATATGAACCTGAAATGATATCAACTTCATAATTACCATTTTCAACATCTACTACAAAGGTCTGTCCATCAGGTATGATGAAATCAGTATATACATTCTGAGGAATTACTCCCTGTGTATATTCATAGCTTTCTTTTCTTCCCTGACTTGTAGCTGTTCCATCAGTAAAGCCATATCCCTTTTCTTCTGAATATGTAAGTCCAAGTTCGTCAAATGTCTTGGTGCCACCCTTTGCATTAGCTGTAAGAGTAGTCCATCCATCAGCGCTGTTAGAAGCAGAGATACCAAAGTCGAATGAATAAAGTGCTTCGTATCTTACTACAAGGTAAAGAGTAAATGTAATATCTGATCCTTCGATGCTTGCAGGAATACTGTATGTTGCACATGTATTCATGTCGACAGATGAAGTATCATATGTAGCTTCAACAGCTTTATCTTCACCACTGTAATAAGTAGCTGATACTGTTTCCGGAAGATAATCTTCTACATTACCGCCGCATACAGCTTCTACATAGACATCACTTGCTGATACTACATAATCTTCTACTACATTAACTGTAACAGTTACATATGTTCCATCTTCTGCTCCTTCTACAGTTCCTTTAAGTGTATATATACCAACTGTATTAATATCCAGTTCAGAAGTATCCCATGTTACTTGTGCAGTGCTTGTAGTATTGTCAAGGAATGTTGCCTCAACTGTTTCTGGAAGAGTTACGCTTGTTCCTACAACTACTGTAATATCTTCTATTTCTGCAAATCCAGTTGCAACATTTTCAACTACATTGACTGTGATCTTAACAGTCTCGCTGTATCCCTTAAGAGCAACATACGCTTCATAGCTTCCTATTGTTGACATATCAATTCCTGATACATCAATACTCTTTACCTGAAGGCTTGACTCATTGCCATCACTATCTTTAACAGCATAGGATGATTTAAGTGATATGATGTAATCTTCAAGAGCTTCGTCATCTTCAAACTCAAGTGAATTTGGTATGTCAAAAGAGATATCGCTGTCTACTACACCTGCTACTTCAATTCCACTTGTTATTGTAAGTGCTCTTGAATTATATGAATCCTTACCATCTACTACCGCTGCGATCTTATATGAATAGCTGCTTCCTGCTTCTACAGTATCATCAACAAATGAATAGAGGTCTTCATTTGTATCTTCATCTGCTTCAGATTCTGATTCAGAAGCTTCTTTTTCCAAAAGCCACTCATCATAGGTAACATCTTTGATCTCAATTCCTGTAAAGTACAGTGCGCAGTAATCCTTCTTGCTTACTGTTGAAACAATGTTAAGAGTTCCGTCTGATACTGTAACTGTTGCTGTAATCTGATCAGTTGTTGTATCTGTTCTTCCGTGTCTGAAATTTGAAGTTGTAGATACCACTGTTCCTTCAAGAGACACTTCCTGATAATAAGCGCCTGATCCGTTTGCAACAATATATGTTACTTCATAGGTTCCATCCGGAAGATCTACATCGAATTCTGCACTTCCATTCTGGATCCAGCCAAATACAGAATCATTTAGTAGTGCTGCATTGTCCTCGTCATTCCAGGTCTTGTATGTCTTGTTAGAGAGTGCAACTGTGTCCAAAGTATCCTGGCTAAATCCATATCCTGAAGATGTACTGTAAGCTGTATCTGCAAGTACCTGTGTATAGCCATCTTCTACGTCTCCTGATCCAAAGTCAAACTTAAGATATACAGGGTCTGACTCTGAGCTGTCAGAATCTTTAGATGATGATCCGTCTGCAGAGCCTTTCTGAAGATCGTCAATGTCTATTTCTTCAAGCTTTTCATAGTCGCCTACAAGTTCTTTTCCCTCAGAATCTGTAGTTACATCTGCTCTGTAAACGCTATAGCCTTCAACATCATGTCCGTATGTAGCACCGTCACAAGCCTCTGTAAAAAGAACTTCTATACTGTCTGCTGTTACATCGCCTTCCGAAAGTGAAGAAGTTATAAGGCCATTTGAAATAAGATAGCTTGTGTGTGCAGGCTGATTGTAGCCTACATTCTGCCATGCAATTGCTTCTCTGTACTGAAGGTCTGTGAGAGAACATGGAATTACATAGTCAGTAGTAATTGTTGTTGAATAGATTCTGATCTTTGATGGATCATCTGCGCATCTTGCAATGATCTCATCTCTCCAGTCTCCAAGGATATCACCTACAAGTCCAAGGTTTCCCTTTGTGCCATTTGATGTAAGTACTTCTGAAGATTCAAAAAGGGTATAGGATGTTCCGTTTTCATAATCCCATTTTTCTATAGTTGTTGTAAGAGGAGCGTATGCTGAAGAATCAAAGGTATGATCCTGCATTTCAGCAAGAAGGTCTCCGTCCCAATACAGGCAGAAGTTTACAGCAGGTGTGCTTCCTTCTGTGAGTACAATGAGATTGGATCCATCTTCATCGCTGGAATTATAAACACCTGACTCTCCTGAATATACGCTTGCGTTTCTTGAATTCCAGGAAGGCTCATCATTGGATGAGTAGCTGGGATCTGCTATTGACCAGTACTCAGCGCCCTTGGATGTAGGATCAATGTCTGATGCCATGCCTCGTCCTGTATCTTTACCTGTATAGTATCCTGAAAGGATCTCGCCTGTTTCTGCATCATGAATCTCAACATGATAGGTTGCATCATCATGCTCATGAACATCCATAACTTCAAGGCCATCGTTAGATTCTATAAAATCACTTACGTGCTCTGCATCACCATGTCCAAGACCTGTTGAATACAGAACGCTTCCATCATTATCAAGTGTAAGTGAACCATAGATTATCTCATCTTTGTCATCGCCATCTACGTCAGCTACTATTACAGAGTGGTTGCCCTGACTTTCGTACTGGGAACCTGCATCGTTGGTATCAAATGTCCAATATGTTCCGATTGACTGGGTTCCATCATCTGCAGTAGACAGATAGTAAGCTGTAAGACATGTTCTTGTGTAATAACCTCTGCAGAATACTGCAAATGGTGTTGTTCCATTAAGATATGCTGTACATGAAAGGAATCTGTCCACTCTGTTACCATAGCCATCTCCCCACGCAGATACAGTACCTCTTGAAGGAGTATATTCTACTGTATCAATGATCGTACCATCTTCACCATTGAACATTGTAAAATACTCAGGTCCGTCAAGAATATATCCTGATGAATTACGATAATCGTTTTCATCTGATACAGCTGAGGTATTAAGATCAGCCATAGAGCATGCTCCAACATAACCTGTTTCATTAAGATCGCTGTCATAAGTTGTAGTACCATCAGCTGTCTTAACTGCTATCTCAGCGGCTCCGTCAGCATCATAGTCCCATACCTGGAACTGGGTATAGTGAGCACCTGAACGGATGTTGATACCCATGTCTATTCTCCACATGAGTTCACAGCTTCCACTAGCAAAGTCTACATTATAAGCATCAAGGAATGTTGTACCTGTATAGCCTGAACCTGAGTTATCCTTGGCATTACTTGGATACCACTTAACAACAAGTTCATGGTCACCATCACCGTCAAGATCGCCTACTGACATATCATTGGCTGTATATGTACATGTGCTTCCATCAGGCATTGTCTGATCATCAGGCTTTGAAAGCTGAAGCTCAATGTACTGGTCATCCCATACGACTGTTCCTATGCATTTAAGTCCAAGTGAGCTGTCATTAGAGCCTACAACTCTGTAAACATCTGAGGAAGATCCGCCCTCATCAATACAGTTGGTAGAGCTTATATTAGTAGCGATTCTTACGTCATTACGATATACGTTAAATGTAGTTGTAAGATTGTTAGAACTAAAATCTTCTTTATAAGCTCTCCAGCTAAGATATACACCGCTTGTAACAGCATTTCCTTCAGAATCAGTAGCAGATACATGTGTTTGTGCTCCGGCACTTCCTGAAAGGCTTATAGCAACAACCTGTCTTGAAGAATATGTTTCAAGACCGCCTGCAACAAGATTACCGACAATAGGAGTGATGCAGACATCTGACATCTCGCCGATGCCGCCTGCGTTCATTGCTGCCACTTTGTAATAATAATGAATATTGGTTGCTACATCTTTGGAGTCTGTGAATGTTGTAGTTGTAGATGTACCAATCTTTGTAAATTCTTTAAATGCCTTGTCGCTTTCTGCCTTTTCACTTCTGTAGATCACATACTTGATAACCTTTTCTGAAGTGGTATTGGCATCCCAGGAAAGAGTTATACTATTCTGAAGCTCTGTTGCATCTTCTTTTGGACTTGTACATTCAACATTTTCAACAGCGCTTGGAACCTGAACTGATGAATCAAGCATCTCCTTTGTAACAACATTACTAGAAGGAGACTCTACACCATCTGCTGTAGTACAGGTCATATAGTATGAATATGTTTCGCCAAGATCTGCTACCATGGCTCTGCAATCAAGGTCATTAGTCACAAGTTCATCTGCTGTATAAGTCTTAACAACGCTGTAGTCTGAATCTGAACTTGTCTTTTGATATACACTATAACTTACAGCCTCTTCTACTGTATTAAATGCAAAGAGGAATGAGGCAGTTGTATCGCTAAATGAAAGCTCTGTAATAGTAAGGTTACCTGGTGCTGTAAGAAGACTTGTGATAGTCATTCCATTAATGTAATTATTGGTACCACCTACTACTATATTAAGCTGCCCATCTGTTACACTTACTGTTGCTGTGCAGGAACCGATTGACTGCTTACATGCAATTGATCCTATAGATACACCTTCAGCTGTATAAGCACACTTGATGGTACTTGTACCAGGAAGAAGATCTCCTGCATAGATTGTAACTTCATAGCTTCCGTTTGGAAGATCTACAGCAAATTCACCTGTTCCAAGGCAGAAGTCATCAGCCATATCTGATGAATCTTCCTTACCATTACCACTTCTGTAACGGCCATTGCCTGGTGCGCTGATCCAGCCATATCCGGCTTCTTCACTATAAGCCTGACTCTGTGTTACTCCTGTCCATCCGTCCATTGTGGGAGATGAATTGTAGTTAAAGTCAAACTTGTATCCAGCTGTCTTGGTTGTAGCTTCAATGCTTTCTGATATATCTCCAAGTCCGTAGCTGTTATAGGCTGCTACTGCATATACATATGTTGTACCTGCTTCACAGCTTGAATCTGTATAGGTGCACTTGGAGGATACAGAATATTTTTCCAAAGAAGAAAAATCAATATCATCTGCGCTTACACCATCTGAAAGCTCTGCTCTGTAGATGTAGTAAAGTTCTGCGCCTTCTGCACTCTCCCATGCAAGTGATACGCTTGTTGAGCCCTTACTTGTAACTTCAAGTCCTGTAACTTTAGAAGGAGCATCTGTTGCAGTTGCTATCTCTACAAGGGATGCAAGAGCATCGAGCTGTTCATTACAGGTATCTACAAGCTTGTAGTCATTATCTGTGTTATTGGCATAATCAACTATTCCCTGTGCTACTGCCTGAGAAAACTTGTATGCACCATACCACTGAAGATGTGTACAGTCTGAAGATCCGCCTGTATATGCGCCTTCTGTATAATCACCAGCTTCAACACCTGTAAGGAAAAGAGCTTTAGCACCTTCTGCTCCAAAGCTTTCGCAGATGTCTCCCGAACGACTCGTAAGGTCAATGATCGGAATATCATATTCATTTGCAATCTCGATCATTACCTGGCGATAACTTTCAAAGTCTGACTTCCAGGTAAGATTGCCATCTGAGTCGTAAGTATAGCTGTATCTTGAAACAGGTGTTACAAGTACCGGTGTAGCACCTCTTTGATAAGCACCATTTACATACATCATGATCCACTTGGAAAAATCTGAAGTAGATACATATCTGTTAGGTCTTGATGCTGTAGCATCATTATGTCCCCACTGAATGAAGAGGTAGTCTCCCTGATTTATGTCTTCAAGAACATCTTCAAGCTTACCCTCTTCAACATAAGATTTACTTGAACGACCACCTATAGAGCGGTTATCTATGGTAGCATTCTCAGACTCATAAACCTGTGCCTGAGAAAATGAAGCATTATCAGATTCTCTCTCCTCAACAAGATCTCCAAACCAGTTGTAGAAAGTCTGTCCCCATCCTGTCTGAGGATAATAATAAGAATCATAGGTCTGAACAGTTGAGTCAGATGCAACATAGATTATAGGCTTTGAAGAAGCACTATCTGTAGAAAGTCTTGTAATAACAACTTCCTTTACATAAACAGATGAAGTTGCCGCAGCATCTATAGATGTTGCAGAGCTTGCAGCAAGGAACTTAAGATTTAAAGTTCCGTCAATAAGGCTGACTTCATAAGTCGATGTGGATTCTGCACCTGCTGAAAGTGTAATGTCAGTAACCTGGCTTATATCTTCTGCTTCTAAAGAAGCTGTATAAGAAGAACTTGTAGGATTAACAAGAGTTACTTCAACTTTATAATCAGCATTATAAAGATCTACATCAAGTGTTGATGTATTCTCATATGTGTATACTCCGTATCCTGTACTTTCTGTTTCTGTCCAGACTTTTGACTTTATTTCAAGATAGTCTTCAGAATCAGAAACATAGTTTGAACTTCCACTTGTGATATTGGCCTGTCTTTCGTAATAAACGCCGCCTGACCACCCTGTTGGATCAGTATTATAGTCTACGTCGCTAAAGCCATAGCCATTTTCACTATCATAAGCACTTTCTGATGTCAGATTTCCATCTGTACCAAAGACAAAATCTGCCACCTGAGTATCACTTGTAAAGTTCTCGTAGCCATCATCACCCTGGTCTTCCATCGGTGAAACTGTTCTTGTAGCGCCAAGTACTGCGCCTTTAGTCTTTGAAGTTGATGCCTCTGTTGAAGCACTTGAAGCTGCATCTGATGAATCACCAGTTGATGCGCTTGATGCAGCATCTGATGAATCGCCTGTTGATGCACTTGATGAAACATCTGATGAATCTCCTGTTGATGCAGTTGCAGCTGATGCATTTGATGAAGAATTGTTTTCATCATCATTTGAACCACTTGTTGTTGAATCATCTGCATTTGATGACTCAATAGTTGATGCTGTAGAAGAATTGTCTGATGCAGAATCGTCATCTTCTTCATTACCCGCCCCTGTGCCTGATGAATCCTGATTTGTGTTCTGATCACTCTCAGAATCATCATTTGAAGAAGAATCCTGTGAGGAACTATCTGATGCACCAGTTATACTACTATCTACTGAGCCCGACATCTCCTCTGCATAAGAAACAGTTGACGTGGTCGACAAAACCACTGGTTCAAGCACAATTACGGACATAATAATGGCCATAATGCGCCTGGTACCCCATTTTTTGTTAAACACCCTTGCTCCCTCCCATATGATATTTAGTTTGCAAGTCATATATACAATTGGTATATATGGGTAACTTGCGTTAATTGTAATTGTAAATTGTAAAGCGAATCTGTTTCCATGCATATTGGCACAAAGACTTTGCAATATCGACCTTTTATCAGATATTGCTATTTTTAAAATACTCAAGCTGTTCATTAAAAACTGTCCTTTGGGATTGAATATCCGAGGCAGCCTATAATGGTTTTTCTTGTCTTAAGAATCTTACAATTCAAGGCTTAATATCTGAAATTTTATATTCCGGGATCCAAACTCGCTTACGCTCAGACAGGTGGATCCCAAACAGAATATAAAATTTCATCTATTCAGCTCTTGAATTAAATAAGATTCTTAAAGAACGCGAAAATCCTTTATAGGCTGCCTCGGATATTCAAATTCGCAATGGATATTTTTTTATATACAGCTTGAGTATTTTGTATGCCTTTCTTTTGGGCTACCTCTTTCGTGAGAAGAAAAATTTTTCACTAAAATTTAATAGATATAAAAGAGTTTAATGCTTGAGTTATTGTTCTATGTGTGATAGAACATAAGTAACAAGAGGTTTAAATTAATTTACTTGTAGTGATTAGGCTGAGATATCTTCTTAATTGCATATTTGAGAAGATACTTTTTCTGCAATTTTCATAAAAATGATTCTGTAGGAAATAGGCCATGTACCAAATGAATTCTACATTGACTTACTTTAAATGACTTGAAGATATTTAACTGATTAAAGAATATTAGCATTGTCGGAAGGAGGCGATGCTGGATGGCAAAAAGAGATTATTATGATGTTCTGGGGATTAGTAAAAATGCGACCGACAAGGAGATAAAGTCGGCTTATAGAAAGCTTGCCAAAAAATATCACCCGGATACTGCAGGAGCAGATGAGAAATCTAAAAAGAAATTTGAAGAAATAGGCGAGGCATATTCTGTCCTTAGCGATCCTGAGAAGAAAAAGCTCTATGACACCTATGGCTTCGATGCATTTGAAGCAGGAGGTCCAGGCGCTTCAAATCAAGGAACAGGATATTCTGATTCAAATGGATACAGGACCTATTATACTAATTATTCAGGTGATCCCGGGGATATGGAAGATATATTCGGAGATATCTTTGGTAGCATGTTTGGAGGTAGAAGATCTTCTGGTAAAAGCCATTTTCATTTTAATGGAGACAGCTTTAATAACAGCAGTTTTAATGGAAATGGCTTTGACAGCGGTTTTGATGATAGGGATTATGCAAATGGCTCATATTATTATGAAGATGCCCCCAATTATCATTCGAATGATTCCCAAATGCTCGATATCCACTCAGATATTGATGTTTCCTTTGAGGATGCCGCCTTTGGTGCCGAGCGCAGATTAAAGCTATCAGAAGATAGTGGCAAGACTGTTACCTTGCAGGTTCATATTCCTGCAGGCATAGAAGATGGCAAAAGCATCAGATTAAAAGGAAAAGGTAACAAGATGGGTCAAAGAACGGGTGATCTGTATCTGAGAGTCCATATTTTACCAAAAGAAGGATTTGAGAGAAAAGGCTCTGATATATATACTGTTGCGAAAGTTCCATTTACCACTGCTGTCTTTGGAGGCGAGATCAAAGTAAATACCATTTATGGCCAGGTAATGTGTCAGGTTCCAAAAGGAATGCCCTCAGGTGGCAAGATAAGGCTTAAAAACAAAGGTGTACCAGTAATGGGGCAAAAGGATAAAAGCGGTGACCAGTACGTAACCATAGAAGTTATAGTACCAAAGAATCTTTCAAAGGCAGCCTGCGATAAGCTTAAGGAATTTGAAAAGCTGGCCGGTTAAGAAAACTCTCTATCCTGAACTCCCATAACCTTTATATAATGGGTTTTCTGGCTACATCGTTATAAAAACAAATAAATAGAAATTTATAAAAAGGTAATCTCTTTGTATCTTCCTCAAATCGTTAGTCTTTTAGATCTGACTTTGAGGTGCAGCTCAAAGAGATTATCTTTTTTGTTTAAATTAATTATAACCTTCTCACTTTTCTGCGTATTCGTGATACAATTCATATATATGCGTTAATCCGAATTTATTTTTAGACAATATGAAGTGACCTCCAGTTTGTAGATTCGTGGATTTACCTGTAATCTATAGATTGGGAAAAATCAAGGTAACAGGGATTACCACATACAAAAGGAGGCCACAATGAATACTATAGTTTATGTTGGGATGGA
>NZ_JAILQF010000253.1 GCF_024699075.1 Butyrivibrio sp. | reverse complement strand
GACGGCGATTTGTATTACTTGTTATACGCCACTGTTGCCGTAATTAGCGAGGACTCGTGCTGATGGATCGTTTACGTTGCAGCCTTCCCACTCTTTATTGGGCATCCAGAAGTCTACTACCATCTGTGCATTGCCGCCATAATACTTTTCAAATATATCTCTGTAAAGAAGAGATTCTTTGGTGAAAGGCTTTGCAAAATCATACTTTGCACACCCCTCTTCAAACTCTTCATCTGTATAAAGACTCTCTGCATATTCTACAAGATCATCTCTGAGAGAATGACCTACTGCATCAGAAAAGGCTGCCTTTTCACGCATAAGGATGTTCTCAGGTATAACCTCATCTTCTTCAAAGGCGCGTCGAAGAAGGTATTTACCCATATCATATGTATTCATCTTAAGCTTTGGATCTATGCTCATTACATAGTTTACAAAGTCAAGATCACCAAACGGAACTCTTGCTTCTAATGAGTTTACTGATATACATCTGTCTGCTCTTAAAACGTCATACATGTGAAGCTCTCTTATTCTCTTTGCTGATTCCTCCTGGAAAGCCTCAGCACTTGGAGCAAAGTCAGTATATTTATAACCAAAAAGTTCATCTGAAATTTCACCTGTAAGAATAACTCTTATATCAGTATTTTCGTGGATCCATTTACATACAAGATACATTCCAATAGAAGCTCTTATAGTTGTAATATCATAGGTTCCAAGAGTCTTAATAACTGTTTCAAGAGCACCTACAACATCTTCTTTGGAAATGATAACTTCGTGATGGTTACTACCTATATAATCTGCAACTTCTCTTGCATACTTAAGATCGATCGCATCTATATCCATACCAATTGAAAATGTTTCAAGTGGCTTATCAAGCATCTTTGCAGCGACGCCGCATACAAGTGAAGAATCAAGACCACCTGAAAGAAGGAAGCCAACCTTTGCATCGGCATCAAGTCTTTTTTCAATACCGGTTACAAGTCTGTCATGTATACCTTTACAAATATCATCAAGATCACCATCCGTATATTCGCCATCAACGCTTGAAGGATCAGCATACTGTATGAACTTACCATATTCGTAATAGTGTCCGGGAGGAAATGGCATTATCTTGTCGCACACATCAGTCAGCATCTTGGGCTCTGATGCAAATACTATGCTTCCATCCTGGTCATAACCATAGTAAAGAGGCCTTATTCCTATCGGATCTCTGGCTGCTACAAAGCTTTTCTTTTTGGCATCATATAAGACAAGTGCATACTCTGCATCAAGAAGAGAAAACATTGCTGTTCCAAGTCTTTCATAAAGCGGAAGAAGAATCTCACAGTCACTATCTGATTCGAAGCTGTAGCCTATACCTTTTAAATAGTCTTTGAGCTTACGAAATCCGTATATCTCACCGTTACATACAAGTGTATTCCCATTATGATTAAAGGGCTGCATACCAGCTTCTGTAAGTCCCATTATCGATAATCTTCCAAATCCAAGAATTCCTTCTTCGACCTTTTGTACTCTGGTCATGTCAGGTCCTCTTGAAGCGCATATTTGAAGCATGCTTTCACACACTTCTTCTTTTGCTCTTCTTGAGCAAAAACCAAGTATAGTGCACATCTATATATCCTCCTTGTTACGTATCATCCATTATTTTTTTGGAATGCCTCACGTATTTTCCATGATTGAGACACTCGAGAAAATAATCAGGCTATGATCACATATTGCTATAGCCCATAAGGTATTCATCAACTTCTTTAGCACAAGCTCTTCCTTCTGCGATCGCCCATACTACAAGTGACTGACCTCTATGCATATCTCCTGCAGTAAATACCTTTTTGACATTGGTACTATAATTATCAGGATCAGAAGTTACTACAGTATTTCTTCCTGAAAGAGCTACATTAAAGTCTTTGGCAACATATTCCTGACAGCCGATAAATCCAGCTGCTATAAGCAGAAGATCGCACTTTATAGTCTTCTCTGTTCCTTCAACTTCTACAAGTTTACCGTTATCGAATTTAACCTTTACAGTCTTAACAGCGCTTATCTTGCCGTTTTTAGAAATAACTTCTTTGACTGTGGTCTCATAAATTCTGGGATCATCGCCAAATACTCCTATAGCTTCTTCCTGACCATAGTCGGTCTTTAAGACCTTAGGCCATTCAGGCCATGGGTTGGATGCTGCTCTTTCCTTTGGAGGACAAGGCATCATTTCAATCTGTGTTACAGACTTACAACCATGCCTTATACATGTGCCAACGCAGTCATTACCTGTATCACCGCCGCCTACGATCACTACATTTTTATCCTTGGCACTGATATATGAACCTTCTTTTACACCTGCTAATGTAACCTTGTCATTAAGAAGTGCACCACTATCTATGATTGCTTTTGTAGTTGATTTAAGGAAATCAACTGCATAATATATACCTTTTGTAGTCTTCATATCTGCAGGAGCAAGAGGTCTTGGATTCTTTGCTCCGCAGCAAAGTACGACTGCATCATACTCTTTAAGAAGGTCAGATGACTTTATATCTTTGCCAACATCAACTGATGTCCTGAATACAACACCTTCTTCTTCCATGAGCTTTTGTCTTCTTATGATCACTTCCTTTTGAAGCTTCATATTAGGAATACCATACATAAGAAGTCCGCCAATGCGGTCATCTCTTTCATATACAGTTACGCTGTGGCCTCTGTGGCAGAGCTGATCTGCTACAGCAAGGCCGGAAGGGCCGCTTCCTATAACAGCTACCTTCTTGCCACTTATATACTTAGGAATTCTTGGCTTTACATAGCCTTCTTCAAATCCTTTTTCTATAAGGAAAAGCTCGTTATTATGAATTGTTACTGAATCTTCTACAGTTCCGCATATGCAGGCCTTCTCGCAAAGAGCAGGGCATACCCTTCCGGTAAATTCCGGAAAGTTACTGGTCTTTAAAAGTCTTGAAAGCGCATGTTCATAATGTCCCTGATAGATTTCATCATTCCATTCAGGAATAAGATTGTGGAGAGGGCATCCTGTTACCATTCCTTTAAGTTTAATAGCTGACTGGCACATAGGAACGCCACAGTCCATACATCTTGAAGCCTGCTGTCTTCTGTCATCTTCATTTAGATGTCTGTGAAACTCATTAAAATTCTTAATTCTGTCTTTTACACTTACAAGAGATTCTTCAACTCTTGTATATTCCATAAATCCCGTAGACTTGCCCATGATCATGCTCCTTTATGCGTTATTTCATTAAAGGCTTCAAGAACTGCATTGCTCCTTTTAAGACCTTGTTCTTCATACTTACTGATTGCTGCGAGTACCTTCTGATAATCAGTTGGAACTATCTTCTTGAAGTGAGGAAGGTACTCTTCAAAGTTATCGAGTATCTTTCTTCCGTGTACAGATCCGGTTTCTTTGACATAGTCAGTAAGAACATTCTTAAGCTCTTCGATGTCATATTTTTCTGTAACTTCGTTAAGAGAAGCCATGTTCTTGTTCATTCTCTTGTAAAGATCATGCTGCTCATCAAGGACATAAGCTATACCGCCGCTCATACCGGCTGCGAAGTTCTTGCCTGTAGAACCAAGTATTACAGCAAGTCCTCCTGTCATGTATTCAAGACCATGATCACCGCATCCTTCTGCAACTGCCACTGCACCTGAATTACGTACGCAGAATCTTTCTCCGGCAACACCTGCTATATAAGCCTTACCTGATGTGGCACCATAAAGTGCAACATTACCAATAATAATGTTTTTGGATGAATCAAAGACTGATTCTACAGGAGGTACTACTACAAGCTTTCCGCCTGAAAGTCCCTTACCAAATCCGTCATTGGCATCGCCTGTGAGTCTCATTGTCACACCCTTTGGAAGGAATGCTCCAAATGACTGACCACCGCCGCCTTCACAAAATACAGTAAAGGTATCTTCTGAAAGCTTATCTCCGAACTTCTGTGTTACTTCTGATCCAAAGATTGTTCCTACTGTTCTGTTGGTACTGCTAACCTTTACATTTACACTTGTAGGTGTACCTGTGCTAAGTGCATTTTTGAACTTAGTAAGAAGAACAGATTCATCAATAGTCTTTTCCAAATGGAAATCATATACCTTTGAAGGATCAAAATGCCTTCCAGGAACCTTGGCATAAGAGCTGTCAATAACTGTGCTAAGATCAACTGTTTCTGCTCTGTCTGTTATCTGATGATCCTTCATCTTAAGACAATCAGATCTTCCGACCATGTCATTTATAGTCTTAAATCCAAGCTCTGCCATGATCTCACGAAGTTCCTGAGCTATGAAATTCATAAAGTTCATTACATATTCAGGCTTACCTTTGAAGTTCTTCCTGAGCTTCTCATTCTGAGTTGCAATACCAAAAGGACATGTATCCTTGTTGCAGACTCTCATCATCATACAGCCCATTGTTACAAGAGGAGCTGTAGCAAAACCAAATTCCTCAGCACCAAGAAGTGCTGCTATGGCAACATCTCTTCCGCTCATGAGCTTACCATCTGTCTCGATGATAACCTTCTGTCTAAGTCCGCTCTCTATAAGAGTGTGATGAGCTTCTGCAAGTCCAAGTTCCCAAGGAAGTCCGGCATGATGGATAGAGCTTCCTGGAGCAGCACCTGTACCTCCGTCATAACCTGATACAAGGATTACCTGTGCTCCTGCCTTTGCAACACCTGATGCTATAGTTCCTACGCCTGCTTCAGATACGAGCTTAACTGATATTCTTGCCTTTCTGTTTGCATTCTTAAGGTCATATATAAGCTGGGCAAGATCTTCAATTGAATAAATATCATGGTGCGGCGGAGGTGATATAAGAGCAACTCCGGGAGTTGAATATCTTCTTTCAGCAATCCATGGATAAACCTTTCCTCCAGGAAGATGACCACCTTCACCTGGTTTTGCGCCCTGTGCCATCTTGATCTGGATCTCTTTGGCATTTATAAGATATTCACTTGTAACACCAAATCTTCCTGAAGCAACCTGCTTTATTGCACTGCACTTCTCTGTTCCAAAACGGTTTGGATTCTCACCGCCTTCACCTGTGTTGGACTTACCACCAAGTCTGTTCATTGCAATTGCAAGTGTCTCATGTGCTTCCTCAGAAATAGATCCATAAGACATAGCACCAGTCTTAAATCTCTTGACGATCTCTGATACAGGCTCTACCTCTTCAATCGGTATAGGTTTATTAACATGCTCAAATGCAAGAAGACCTCTAAGTGTGTGAGGCTTTTCGCCATCAACAAGTGCTGTATATTCTTTGAATCTTGCATAATCACCTGTTCTTGTAGCCTGCTGAAGCGCTATTATAGTCTGGGGATTATACATATGATCTTCTTTTTCTTCACCACTTCTAAGCTTGTGGAAGCCCATACTGTCAAGGCTTGTATCTGTCATAAGTCCCATAGGATCAAAGGCATGATCATGACGAAGTGCAACTTCATCGCCTATTTCCTTAAGACCGATTCCACCAACTCTTGAAACTGTTCCGGTAAAATACTTATCTATAAGCTCTTTACTAAGACCTATAGCTTCAAAAATCCTTGCAGACTGATATGACTGAAGTGTAGAAATACCCATCTTGGCAGCTGTCTTAACGATTCCATGAAGTATGGCGCTGTTATAATCAGCTATTGCTGTATGATAGTCCTTATCAAGAATTCCTATATCAATAAGTTCAGCTATGCATTCATGAGCAAGATAAGGATTTATAGCTCTTGCACCAAAGCCAAGCAGTGTTGCCATATGGTGAACATCACGAGGCTCGCCGCTTTCAAGGATTATTGATACCGCTGTCCTTTTCTTGGTTGCAACAAGATGCTGCTCTACAGCTGATACAGCAAGAAGTGACGGGATCGGAACATGGTTTTCATCAACTCCTCTGTCGGAGAGGATCACAATGTTATAGCCCTTGGCATAGGCTCTGTCTACAGATACAAGAAGCTGATCAAGAGCCTTCTCGATATGAGTATTCTTATAATATAGAAGTGATATCACCTTGGATTTAAGTCCCGGCTGATCCAGGTTTTTGATCTTCATGATATCGACACCTGTAAGAATAGGATTATCAATTTCAAGGACCCTGCAGTTATCAGCACTTGCCTCCAAGAGGTTACCATCTGATCCAACATATACAGTTGTATCTGTAACTATCTCTTCACGAAGTGAATCGATAGGAGGATTAGTTACCTGGGCAAAGAGCTGCTTGAAATAGTTAAACAGAGGCTGACTTCTCTCAGACAGTACAGCAAGAGGAACGTCATGACCCATGGACTGGGTTGCCTCTATACCATTAGTAGCCATAGGAAGAATTCCTGTCTTAACATCTTCATAGCTGTATCCAAATACCTTATAAAGCTTGTCGCGCATTTCCTGAGAATGAGTAGGAATCTTCTTATTAGGAATAGAAAGCTTTTTTAAATGCATGAGATTTCTGTCAAGCCACTCACCATAAGGATTCTTGTTTGCATAATATTCCTTGCACTCTTCGTCAGATATGATCCTCTTTTCCTTAGTATCAACAAGAAGAATTCGGCCAGGCTGAAGACGTGACTTTACTGTTATATGCTCAGGCTCTATATCAAGTACACCAACCTCTGATGAGAGGATAAGTCTGTTATCATCTGTAATATAATAACGGCTTGGTCTAAGACCGTTTCTGTCAAGGGTTGCTCCTACAATCTCTCCATCTGTAAAAAGAATTGCAGCAGGGCCATCCCATGGCTCCATCATGGTCGCATAATAATGATAGAAATCTTTTTTGTCCTCATTCATGAAATGATTGTGCTTCCATGGTTCAGGAATAGTCATCATTACTGCAAGTGGAAGATCTATACCATTCATATACATGAATTCAAGAGTGTTATCGAGCATGGCAGAATCAGATCCCTGCGCAGAGATCACAGGAAATACCTTATCAAGATCACTTCCAAGAGGAGAAGATGTAATAGACTCTTCTCTTGCAAGCATTCTATCCTTATTACCTCTTATAGTATTGATCTCACCATTGTGGGCGATAAATCTGTATGGATGAGCTCTCTCCCAGCTAGGTGTTGTATTAGTTGAGAAACGTGAATGCACAATTGCAATAGCAGTCTCAAAATCAGGATCCTTTAGATCCTCGTAGAATTTTCTCAGCTGTGATACAAGGAACATTCCCTTATATACGATTGTTCTTGATGAAAGGGATGTAATGTAAGTATCATCAGAACTCTGCTCAAACTCGCGGCGAAGAACATAAAGTTTTCTGTCAAAGTCGATTCCTCTTGATACGTCACCCGGTCTTTCTATAAAGCACTGCATGATCTCAGGCATACAGTCTCTGGCAACGTCTCCAAGAATTTCAGGATGAACTTCGGGTTTTCTCCAGCCAAGGAACTTAAGACCGTTCTTTTCTGTAATAACCTCGAACATACGCATAGCGAATTTTCTCTTAAGGTTATCCTGTGGAAAAAAGAACATTCCAACGCCATAGTCTTTGGCATGTCCCAAACTGATACCAAGCTTTTTGGCTTCCTTCTTAAAAAAAGCATGAGAAACCTGAGTAAGAATACCTACGCCGTCACCGACCTTGCCGCTTGCATCCTTACCTGCCCTATGCTCAAGCTTCTCTACTATGGTAAGAGCATCATCCAAAACTTTGTTGTCAGCATGACCGTCAATATTGACGACAGCACCGATACCGCATGCATCATGTTCTTCCTGCCAGAACTGTTTTTGATTCCTATCACTTACATTACTTTGATTTTCCTGTGACATAATCTGATCCCTTTTCCTTTATTTTTTGATAATAAAAAAAGAACGCAGCTCGCACCTACCCATTTGTAGGTATCGAGCAACGTCCTCGTTGCGATTATCATATTCTTATATATCGTATAAAATGATTATAATATACAACATGTATTTGTGTATACAATTTTTGTTTTTTGTAATTATGCAGCAGGATTAATGTTTTTGTCAACTATAAGTATAAAGATGTTAAATTCGCTCCATGTCATTTTTTAAAAGAGATTAATATTATATTCATTTTTTATAAGAGAGGAATAAAAAAATTTAAATTTTCCTGTTGACAAAATATTTTTCCTGGATTATTATCTGTCTATCAATTGTTTCGACAATGGAGCCGGGCAGTGGGATATATATCCCAGCTGCCCTTTTTATTGCAATAAAACATGTTATAACAAACTGCAACGAGGCAAAGACGCCAAATTGTTTTCGCATAAAGCGAGACATTTGGCGTCTTTTTCATTTAACAGGAATCAAAACATTAAACGGAGGTGGATCATGAAGATCACAGAAAAAGGATTGCCAGAACTTTTTGGAAGCAATGTCTTTAACGAAGAGACAATGAAAGAGCGTCTTTCCGCAGCTTCCTACAAAGCATGGAAGAAATGCATTACTAATGCAGAGCCGCTTGACCTTGCAACAGCAAATGAAATTGCACAGGCAATGAAACAGTGGGCTGTAGAAAAGGGAGCTACACACTATACTCACTGGTTCCAGCCAATGACCGGTGTAACAGCTGAAAAGCATGACAGTTTCATTCAGCCGGCAGATGGCGGTAAGATTGTTATGGATTTTTCCGGCAAAGAACTTGTAAGAGGCGAGCCTGATGCATCTTCATTCCCTTCAGGTGGACTTCGTGCAACATTCGAAGCAAGAGGATATACAGCATGGGATCCTACATCTTTTGCTTTCATCAAAGACGGATCACTTTGCATTCCTACAATCTTCTGCTCTTACTCAGGACAGGCTCTTGATAAGAAGACTCCACTTCTTCGTTCAATGGATGAAGTATCCAAACAGTCTATCAGAATCTTAAGACTCTTTGGTGATACAGACAGTAAGCGTGTTATCGCTCAGGTAGGTCCCGAGCAGGAATACTTCCTTGTAGATAAAGAGCTTTACAATCAGCGTGAAGACTTAAAGCTTACAGGTCGTACACTTTTTGGTATCAAGCCTCCACGTGGACAGGAACTTGAAGATCACTATTTCGGTCAGCTCAAGCCACGTGTTGCTGCATATATGAAGGATCTTGATGAAGAGCTCTGGAAAGTTGGTGTTCTGTCTAAGACTAAGCATAACGAAGTTGCTCCTTCCCAGCACGAGATGGCTCCTGTATATTCAGGTGCTAACGCAGCCTGCGATCAGAACCAGCTTGCTATGGAGATCATGAAGAAGGTTGCTGACAGACATGGTTTTGTATGTCTTCTCCACGAGAAGCCATTTGCCGGTGTTAACGGATCAGGTAAGCATGATAACTGGTCACTTTCTACAGATACAGGTGTTAACCTCTTTAAGCCAGGTTCAACTCCGGGTGAGAACGCACAGTTCCTTCTCTTCCTTGCAGCATTCGTAAAAGGTGTTGATGAATATCAGGAAGCACTCAGATGTACTGTAGCATCTGCCGGTAACGACCACAGACTTGGAGCACAGGAAGCACCGCCGGCTATCATCTCTATTTTCCTTGGTGATGAGCTTGATGCAGTAGTTCAGAGCATCATCCAGGGCAAGTCCTATAAGGGATCAGGTAAGCATTCAATCCAGATCGGTATTGATGTACTTCCTTCAATTCCTCAGGATAACACAGATAGAAACCGTAC
>NZ_JAILQF010000223.1 GCF_024699075.1 Butyrivibrio sp. | reverse complement strand
TCGACATATCTGCCATCTCTTAAGTACTCATCAACATCTATATCCTTCCTCATAGCATCCATGAACTGGGCAGAGAAGGCTGAGCCAAGAGCATAAGTCGGGAAGTAGCCAAAAGAAGCATCAGACCAGTGCACATCCTGAAGAATACCATCTCTTGCAGACTCAGGTCTTATACCAAGATACTCTTCATATTTATCAGCCCAGGTCTTATCAAGACCTTCAGTGGATATTGTCCCGTCAAAAAGGCCCTTTTCAATTTCATATCTTATAAGTATATGCATAGGATATGTAAGCTCATCTGCCTCAGTTCTTACAAGTGAAGGTGTGCTTACATTAACTGCTTTGATAAAATCATCAAGACTTACATCTCCAATAAGCTTGGGGAAACATTCCTTAAGCTTGTCATAATTGGCTTCCCAGAAGGCTTTGGTCCTTCCAAGATAATTCTCACAAAGTCTTGACTGAGATTCATGCATACCACTTGAAACTCCGTTAGAGAGTATCATTCCATCATATTTAGGATCTATATTGTGCTCATACCAGGCATGACCACACTCATGAATAGTTGAAAAGACTGCTGATATCATGTTGTCTTCAAGGTATTTGGTAGTAGTACGACAGTCATTCTCGCATACCCAGTCAGTAAAAGGATGTTCACTCTCATTCTGATAGCCCCAGCTCTTGTCATAGCCAAGATAGTCAAGAAGATATTCCATGAACTTCTTTTGGGATTCTATATCACATTTTTGATAAAGGAAAGAATCATCTATTTTTTTTGCATTTTTAACTTTTTGAATAAGAGGAACAAGACGCTCTTTAAGTGCGTCAAAAAACGCATCATACTTATCCCTGTTCATTCCTGGTTCAAAATCATCCAGCATCTGATCATATACTGGCATATCCTTGCCGCGATATTCATAGAGCTTTTTGCTTCCTTCTATAACCTTCTTAAGATATGGCTCAAATATAGAATAGTCATCTGCCTCTTTAGCTCTTCTCCAGTTGTTGAAGGACTCATTAGTAAGCTTCTGCCACTTTACATACTCATCTTTGGGAATGCAGACAGTCTTAAGCATATCATCATAATAAAGCTGGGCTGCCTTCTTGATATCAGGATCTATAGTGTCATCTTCTTTAAGAGTCTTCATAATCTCCATCATCTGAGGATCTGTAGATATGGAAAAAAGCTCTCCGCTTAAAAAAGCTGCCCTTTCATCCCTGTACTCTTCGCCCTGAACAGGTGCTATTGTCTGCTTATCAAAGCCTATAAGAGAAAGAGCCATATTGTAAGCTGAGCACTTAAAGACCCACTCTTTGTATTTTTCTATCATTTCGTTTGTTGTCATATATTACCTCACTCTCTAATTAAGATATTCAGGCTGTTTTTATCACCTTTTCAGGTGATGGGTAGTTCTCAGTACTCTAATATCTCTTTTAACATATTTATAAATATCCTTACTAATTGTCTAATATATGCGCCTTATTATCAATAGGAAAATACTAAACAGAGTCTGAGCCGCATTCCTCATATTTTGCGCAAACGCAGTCCCAGAACTGTCTTGCAGCCATGGAAAGATCCTTGGTATTACTTCTTACAAGAACATAACTGGCATATACAGATGGCTTAGTTATCCTTTTTACTACAACATCCGTACTTACATACTTTGCTGCAGAAGCTGGATAAATAGCTATTCCAAGGCCTTTAGCCGTAAGCTCATACGCATTTAGCATATGTGCTATTCTGCATACGATCTTTGGTTCAAGGCCAAGAGGTGCAAACCAGTTCTCTATTTCTTTTCTTCTGGATCTTCTTGAGGGAATAATAAGATCATAGGGAGCAAGCTTTTCAAGCTCTATAAAGTCTTCTTTGGTCTTTGAAAGCGGATGATCTTTAGGTATTATCGCAACCCAGGGCTCTTTATAAATAAGTCTTCCATCAAGGCCCTCTTCATCATAAGGAAGAGTTATGATACCTATCTCGTTAAGTCCGGAATGAACTCTCTTTATAACATCATCAGAATTGCCATTCCATACTTCATACTCTACTAGCGGATTATCCTTCTTAAAATCAGATATCCAGGTAGCTAATAGTTCAGGCGCACGTCCTTCTACTGTAGCAAGATATAATCTTCCCGTAAGGCCATCCTTCATATTAATGATATCCTCTACTGACTGGTCGGATAGCTGCTTGATCCTACGGGCATATTGCAAAAAGCGCTCTCCAGATTCCGTAAGTGTAAGCCCTCTTGCTTTTCTAACAAAGAGCTTTGTATTTAGCTCCTCTTCAAGGTCTCTTATCTGACGACTCAAGGGAGGCTGAGCTATACAAAGCATTTCAGCTGCCTTTGTAAAGCTCCCCTCTTCTACGACAGCAAGAAAATATCTAATATGCCTAAGTTCCATATAACCCTCCCTGACATAGGTCCATATACATCTCTTATGTATACCCAAAAGGTATATCTATACTACCATTATATGTATTATACAATAGCTAAACAAGCTGATATTATTAAATTGTAAAGAGAAACAGTAATGAAATCACCAAAATAAAAGCCTTTAAATAAGCGCCTTATTTTTGGTAAGAGCTTGTAAACATATAATGAGTACCAATAAAAAGGAGGTATTTATCATGAAAAAATTTTGGGAAAAGCTTGAAGAAATACTTGAAGAAATCTACAGAATCGACAAAAATGCCATCTAAATAGAAGCCGGCAGTGCGTAATCGCACTGCCGGCTCCTTTTGTGAGAGAATTACTATTTCGAAATCTGAACAGTTATATTACTGTTCTTCTTCCTTTTTCCTGTTAGTCATCATGATAGTTGCTATAGCGCCTGCGCATATCATAATGATGAGTATTCTTCCAGGAATCTTACTTTCATCACCTGTCTGTCTTGTTCTGCTTTCACCAAGAACTTCCGGTGTTTCCGGCTCTACAGGTGTTACAGGAGCTATAACTTCTTCTCTTGTTGCTCCAAGTACTGCAGGTGTCGGTGCTGGTGTTATTACTGTTGTAGTATAAGTAGTAGTTGTTGTAGTTGTTGAAGGAGTTGGAGTAGGTGTAGGTGGTGTTGGTGTAGGTGCCGATGTTACTGTAAGCGTACCATATGCCAACCTGATAATATAATTATCTGTTGTAATAACCTGATCAAAATCTCCATCATTCTTTGCTCGACGCATTGTATGACCAATACTTGATTCGAGCTGAACTTCTTCTTCGTCTTCAGTTGGTTCTTCTATGATAACTTCATCTCCATTTATAAGAATTGTAAATGTGTTATCAGATGATCCAACTTCTGTCTGTGTTCCTGTTACGTTCCAGGTAAGTTCTCCATCTCTCTCATAATAAGTACCTTCCTGCGTAACCTCTGGATTAGTTAATGCCGTACCATCATAAGTCTTTGAAGATGTACCCGAAGTTAATGTTACATATGCAGGTGTAATTGTAAGAGCTGCATCTTCAGGAAG
>NZ_JAILQF010000200.1 GCF_024699075.1 Butyrivibrio sp. | reverse complement strand
GTACAAAAAGACGCATCGCCCCTGTGCATAAGAAGCTCTTTTAAAAATCCCTTATCTGTGTAAATAGTCTCCCACTCAGGAACCTGCACGACATTTGGAAGTTTTGACCCGTCCTCTGCGATCTCGTCTCTTCCTGTCTGCGCGATAAGGGCATTATTTCTAACAAGGGCATCAACAAGCCTTTCATACATGAAGGGTTCTACAAAGTCGTCGCTATCAACAAAGCCTATATAGTCGCCTTCAGCCTTTGAAAGGGCATAGTTCCTTGCTTTTGATGATCCGCTGTTTTCTTCATGAAGGGCAGTTACGTTGTCATACTTTTTGGAAAGCTCATCTATTATCTTTCCTGTATTATCCGTAGAGCCGTCATCAACTACCAGGATCTGCGTAAGCTCTTTTGGATAAGTCTGATTCACAACAGACTCAACGCATCTTGTTATTAGATTTTCAATATTATATGCCGGTATTATAACCGTTATCTTAGGCCTCTCCATATATTCCTCTTCTGCCGTTTAGTTTTGAGCTCCAGCTTCCTTATTCAGAGCATCACTCTTCCGTATCTCTTTCTTATGAATCTGTCTGTACAGATCCATTCCAATAAGTAGTATGATCCCAAGGAGCATAAATGCAAATACTACAAGGTTAGCTGTCGTAAGTGATGACGATGCTCCCCACAAGAACCTTGTATAGGTCACAAGTGTGATGCTCTGCAGCATTATTGCAACACACAGGCGCTTAAATCCGAACATTCCATATATGAAGGCGAATATCTCAGCCACATATCCGTATCTTTCATGCATGCATGGCAGGCAGTAGACTACGAGCTGGCTTACAAATACAACGAGTGTCAGATAAAAGAGCTTATTGTCACTAAACTTTTTGTTGTAGATATAGTAGGCAAGTACTCCAAGGAGCATCACTGTTACAAGCTCGCCGCAAGGTATTATCATCTGTCTTATAGACTTGCTGATGTCTGAATAGATGATGGTATAAATGTTAGGATAGTTCATTGTAAGTCGTGAGAACATTGATACCTGATTGCCGTAAATTCCAAGAAGGGATCCAAAGGTCCTTCCGACAGGTTCAAGTACGAGAGTCTCTCCTGATGCCGCAAAATCCGTAGTCCAGGTAACATTACCGGTATCTACAAGGGATGAAAGTGCTACAGTAACTTTTTCAGGAACCATGGCTCCTGCTATGGCTGCAGGAATTATTACAAGCACGTACATTAAAGGCACAAGGACTATGTAGCGGATCTTTGTCTTATTGCGAAGCCATGCGATTATTAGTACTGGGGCAAAAAATATTGCCTGCTGCTTCCAACAAAAAGATATGGCAAAATACAGCCAGGTCCTGAAGTCTCTTTTTTTCAAAAGAGAAAGAAAACTAAGGAGAAGAAATGATGTATATATAGCATCGTTCTGAGCCCACGCTGCGGAGTTAAGAAGCATTGTAGGAATTACAAGCATTACGCCCATTGACATCATGGATTTACGTGTGCTGCCTGTCATCTCATATATGATCCTGAAAGTTGTAACTGCGATAACAACATCAAATACGCAGTCTGAGAGCTTTACAAGGAACATGTCATTGCCGCCGCCATTATTAAAAAGGTTAAGGAATATGAGAAGGTACTGATACAGACAGTTGTAGTCAAAGGTTGACAGATGGTCTGCTCCTGATGGCTCTACGCCTGTATAGGGGACGCCTGCTGCGTGGCAGTTTCTTATCTCTTTCATCCAGTCAGCAAATGCAAGCTCATAGTCACCTGATATAAGCCCAAATACAGTAAATCTTGCAACAAGGCCCAGCATTATGATCGATACTCCAAAAAGGATATCGATGAACTCCATAGGAATTCCCAATATATTGATCTTTTCATGTAATAATCTGTCAATTGACCTGTTGTCGTTCTCCATGTCATTCTCCATTTCTGAGTATTTGCAGGTATTAGGATCTTTATCAGATATAAGTTTACTTAACCATCCCACATAGCTTTCAAGAATATGAATCTTTTATCTTTTATCATTTTTCATATGATCATGATTCTTTCATCCTGACTATTTTCTGATTTCTAAGGTTAAATCTTTGGCCAGGTCACCTTTCAAGCGCATGATATATTTCAAGAAGTCTTGCATAGTTAACATCCGCATCATGTGTCATGCGGGCATGGCTTCTTGCATTTTCGCTATATACGCCTGTTATGACCTTCTCTTCCCATATCTGTAGGATTGCCTGGGTCAGTCCGTTTACATCCCCTGGCTCAAAAAGGATTCCGTCTCGTCCGTCGTCAAGCATGCTTGGGATTCCGCCTGTTCTTGATGCAACTGTTGGAACGCCAAGGAGCATGGCTTCTCCGACACTGTTTGGCGAATTCTCTATTACTGAAGGGCATACAAATACGCTCGCTTTAAGATACTGCTCTTTCATCTGCTTTGCAGAAAGCTTTCCCAAAATAGTAACGTTATTTTTAAGACGTCCTTTAATTATGAGCATTCTAAGATATCTTCCATAGGCTGATATTCTCATAAAAAGAGGATACCTGCTGCCCTTTATCTGCACTCCGTTTTCATTGGGCACAGTAACTGTCTTTCTGTCGATTCCGCCTATTATGCTGTTGCCGGCGACATAGACATGAGCATCAGGATATTTTTCTATAAGGGCAGGAAGTGCCTGAAGCACAAAGTGGAAGCCCTTTAAAGGGTAGTCTCCCTGGGACAGGAAGATGGAATGGGGCACTGCGTCTTGTTCCTTCCACTCTCCTTCATAAAAGTCCTCCCTCATTGTCTCGTTCATAAAGTGATACTTGGCAGCCGGATTTATGGCAAGAACTGCTTCTCTGTCAAAAGAGGTACGGCCTGTAACATGGCCTGTCAGCTTTATCATGTCTCTTTCGTTCTCGCCGCGAAGTCTGAACTTGGCCTGCTGCTCTATAAGTGAGTCCTTCTTGAGCTTATCTCTAAGTGTCAGATCCTTCCTTACGTATTCCGGAAGATCTGCCATATATTCATTAGCTATGGCCCAGCAAAGTCCCTGTATTCCAAGAAGAGTCCTTTCCGGCCTGTTAAAGGCTTTGAGCATGGCAAGTGAATGCGGGAACTCTGTTCCGAAGATGTGCACAACGTCAGGCTTATAGTCTTCTAATATCTCTTTAAACCTTATCTCAAGCTCAGGCTTATAGATTTCAGGCGTGTTAAGGTCTTCATGGAAGGCATAGAACATGACTGTATCTATCTCTTTTTTGTTCCACTTTTCGTGCTCAGACACAGGGAAGCATACAGCAAGGTCTATGTCACACTTTCCCTTTTTGCGCTGATCACTTATTTTGTCAAAAGAGCCTGAAAGCCAGCCTTCACGATTTGTATATTCAATTCCTTCATGTCTGGCAAAAGCCGGAAGCATGATATTACAAAGCCACAAAACTTTCATCTGATCACCATTTTCC
>NZ_JAILQF010000178.1 GCF_024699075.1 Butyrivibrio sp. | reverse complement strand
TTGGGAACAGCGTAAGCTATCGGATATATACAAAGACATTGGAAATGCCTTCGTTGGAACTGCTACTCCATATTATGTTGAAGAGGGACATTTTTATCTTGAATCCAATAATATAAAGGATGGACAGATAAACCATAACACCGAAGTGTTTATTAACGATGAGTTTTATGAGAAGCAAAAAGATAAGTGGTTACATACTGGCGATATGGTTATGGTTCAATCTGGACACGTTGGTCATGCAGCTGTAATCCCAGAAGAACTGGACTGTTCAGCAGCTCATGCGCTTATTATGTTCAGAAATCCGAAGGCTGAAATAGAACCTTATTTTTTGAATTATCAGTACCAGACAACCAAGTCAAAAAAGAAAATAGAAAACATCACAACAGGTAATACCATTAAACATATCCTTGCGTCTGAGATACAGGAATTTGTTGTGGATGTAACTTCATATGGTGAGCAGAAGAAGATTGCTGGATTTTTTAGAGACCTCGACAACCTTATCACCCTTCATCAGCGTAAGTGTGATGAATTAAAGGATGTTAAGAAATATATGTTGCAGAACATGTTTCCAGCAAAATAAAACTAGAAGTGAAGATATATCAATATTGGAAGGAAGTGTAGTATGGCGGAGTTAGAATCTGTATTGGAGAAAAGGCTTATAGAGCAGCTTTGTAGCGAAGATTCTCAGTGGACATATCGCCCTGATATTAGAACCGAGGAGGATCTTTGGAAAAATTTCAAATATATTCTTGAACAGAATAATAAGGCGAAACTTGATGATCAGCCACTTAGCGAGTCTGAATTTGCTAAGGTAAAGAATGACTTATCGCATGCATCATTTTATGATGCTGGCAAATGGTTGGTAGGTGAGAATGGTAAAGTATATGTTCATGTACAGCGAGGCAATGAAACATTACACCTTGTTGTTATGAATAACGAACATATTGCCGGAGGTACAAGTGTATACGAGGTTATCAATCAGTATCAGGCTTTTAAGGATGAGGAAGATGCTGGAAGCAGAGATAGAAGATTTGATGTTAGCCTTCTCATTAATGGTATTCCGATGATTCACATTGAATTAAAGAATAAGGAACATCCTTATATTGATGGCTATAGACAGATTAAGAAGTACATTGCTGAAGGTAAATTCCACGGGATTTTTTCAAATGTCCAGATGTTTGTAGTAAGTAATGCTGTAGATACAAAGTATTTTTCAGCCGCTCGTGATACAGAATTGAATAAAAAGTTCTTAACAGGTTGGATTGATGAAGAAAATATACCTGTATGCGATTATATTGAGTTTGCAAAGGATGTATTACGAATTCCTAAGGCGCATGAAATGGTAACAAAGTATACAGTTTTGGATAATGATAAGAAGAAACTTCTTATTTTACGACCATATCAGATTCATGCGATTGAAGCTATGAGAGCGGCATCTAAGTCTGGAAAATCTGGTTTCATCTGGCATACAACAGGATCAGGTAAAACCATGACCTCTTATAAGGCTACAAGAAATCTTTTGATGGATATTCCATCAATTGAGAAAACCGTATTCTTGATTGATAGAAAAGATTTGGATATGCAGACAAAAGGTGCGTTCCAGTCTTATGCAGATAACGATACGATTGACGTAGATGATACCGAAAATGTGGGTAGCTTAATTAAGAGACTTGCGGATGACAATCGCCAGATGATAGTTACCACAAGACAAAAAATGCAGGTAATGATAAATCGTCGTTTACAGGAAGGTACAAAAGAATATGAAAAGATTCGTTCACTGAAAGTTGCCTTTGTTGTAGATGAATGTCATAGAGCTGTGACACCTCAAACCAAGCGTGAGATAGAGAGATTTTTCAGTAATTCTATTTGGTTTGGATTTACTGGAACTCCTATTTTTGAAGAAAATAAATATGAGCAGAAAGGTGATTTGGCTCAGACTACAGAAGAATTATATGGCCCATGTTTGCATAGTTATACCATTAAAGAAGCGATTCATGATGGGGCTGTTTTGGGATTCAATGTCGAGAATCTTGGACCCAAGGATGTAAAGCCAGACGAGGAAGAGGCATATTATCATAGTGAAAATCATATGAGAAATGTCCTTAATATTATTCTTAATCAATCAACTGCAAAGTTTGGTATGCAGAATGGCCGAGGTAAATCATATGAAGCTATGCTTACAGTTGAGTCTATTGCGACTGCACAGAAATACTATGATTTTATTATGAAAATAAAGAATGATGAGGACGAGCTTAAGATAAATGAGGAGATTAAGCGTGCATTCCCTGATTTTCCTAAGGTTGCGGTTACATTCTCTGTTTCAGAAAACGATGAATCTTCACAGGCTAACCAAGATGCAATGCGACGGATACTAGCTTATTATAACGGTGTTTTTGGTACTAGATATCAGTTGGAAGGATTGAATGCATATAATAATAACTTGAATGACCGCCTTGCAAGAAAGGAGAAACGTTACTTAGACAGAGATCAGCAGATTGATTTGGTTATTGTTGTAGACCGTTTGCTTACTGGATTTGATGCACCGTGTTTATCCACACTGTTTATTGATAGACCTCCAATGAGTCCACAGGGACTGATTCAGGCGTTTTCACGTACGAATCGATTGTTCGATACAAACAAGGAGTATGGTCAAATTGTTACATTCCGCTCGCCTAAGGAATATAAGAAGAAAATTAATGATGCATTAATACTGTATTCTAAAGGTGGATTTGGTAAGGCAATAGCAGAGGATTGGGATACAGTGTTGGAGAATTTTAATTTGTCATTGAAGACAATTAGAACTTTTGCTCCGACACCTGCACATACTCTTAATCTTTCAAAAAAGCAGATGAAGACATTTATACGTTTATTTAGAGATCTGGATCATGACTATGCTCATTTAAAATCGTTCTCTACCTATACTCCGGATTTGATGAAGAAGTTTGAGTTTAGTCAGAATGATTATGAGGATTATGCTGCGGCATACAAGAATATTGTTGAACTTTTGAAAAAGGATAAGCCTGAAAATCCAGATGACCCAATCATTACAGATGATTATGATTTAGTGGCTTTCAATAAATTCAAGATTGATTTTGAGTATATCGTAGAATTGCTTCAGGGATTTGTTGATTTCTTGAAACCAGAAGATGAAGATTTTGATGAGGCTGAATTTGAACACAAGTTATTAGAACTTCGTGAAATTGTCAAAGAGTATGCAGAAGATAATCCAGGACTTAGTGGAATTCTCATGCAGGTACTTGATGAAATTGAAAGTGATAAGACTAAGTTCATGGGACAAGATATGTCAGTAATTATCAATCAGATGCGTTATACAGCTATTGATAAGGAACTTGAGAAATTTGCTGATAAGTGGTTTATTGATTTTGAAGATGTCAAGTATGAGGCTTATAACTTCAAGGATGGTGAACTTGCAAATGAGAATAAGTTGAAGGAAAATGCAGATTACGCAGCGTATAAAGAAGCTACAGAGGATGCGTTGCCTAAGTTTAAATTTAATGGTGCATTAATTCGAGATTTTAAGGAAGAGTTGATGACAGTTATTGCTCCATTACTTTGATGATAATAAAAGCTTGCAGACAGGAAAAAGTCTGCAAGCTTTTTTTCATCGACGTGTGCAATGGGTTTATGAGTTCAAATTTGATAATGACCGCATTATGATGTCGATATCTTTGCTTTCTAGTTCCTGAATGATGTGAAGGTAGGTCTTTTGAGTGGTTGTAATATTAGAGTGCCCTAACCTTCTGGCAACACTTGCTATAGATACGCCTGCGAAGAGTAGGAGAGATGCGTGGGTATGACGTAATCCATGAACTGATATTATAGGAACCTCGACATTGCGACAGTGTCTAGCAAGAAGGTCGTTAATTGTAGAATTGTAAACTTTCTTACTGATGAAAATGGGCTTATCTTCTGGTAAATGTTTGATTAACTCTGCAAATTGGATGACTGTTTGCCAATCAAGAGGTATTTTGCGAACAGAAGACTGGTTCTTGGTAGGCAAAAAACCTCCTTTTCCTTTGTAGTCCCACGTTTTTGAGACAGAGAGCAATTGATGACTTAAATCAAAATCTTTTGGAGTTAATGCTAATGCCTCAGAAAAACGCATTCCGGTTTTTGCAATGAGAAGAATAAGCCAATCCATGTTAATAGAATCTGATAAATCTAGATCGTCCAGTAACTTATGCAGCTCATATTGATTGAGGTATTTGGGCTTCTTATCTCGAGGTTGTTTGCCTTTAATAATAGCCTTCCTTGTAGGGTCATGTGGAATCAAGCCTTCATCAACTGCATCCAGGATTGCGCATTTTAGGTGATGGTGAAAATCCATTGTGGTCTGGCGCTCGTGATCTATGGCATAGTCGTTGAGGAGCTTTTGATACGAAATTCGATCAAGATCGCTAATTACTAATTCTGGAATTAGTTTCAGAAGCCATTGATGTGCCATGTAATACTTGTTCATTGTGACAGGTCGAATGGCGCCTTCTTTATATACAGAAATCCATTGCTTGTAATAATCGCAAAATAGCATATCGCTTTTATCAACTATCGTTGTATGCATATGTAAGCCCTCCTTTCGTAATAGTTTCACACACGCCGATGAAGGGTGATAAGGTTGTCAAGCTGTTTGAAATACTTGCCAATCACTTCTTGTTCAGTTCTATCTGGGATGCTAATACATACATCTTCAACATCAGATGCATTGTATGAAGGCAAAGCTCCAACCTGCGTTAACTTTGTTAAATCTATCGTTTCAAAAAGTGTTTTTCCGAAGTCGCAATCCCATATGCCTTTATTAAAAACATATGCCATCGTGTTATTATCCAAAAGAAACGGAAAACGCACTAAACGCTTGCGATTCAACATTACAGCAGCTCCAACTTTGGCAAAGAAAATTGCAGGAACATCATCTATCACATTCCATTTTTTTCTGCTGATTTGTTCCTCAGTGACATAATTGTTTGCAACCACAAGTTCATTCTCATTTCCCTCAGTATTCATATCTGATACTTTGAAGAATGGAATGCCTTCTGCCCCACCTTGTTCAGCATCCGGGAAGCCTATTCCGGACTTTGCAGTTCCAATTTCTCCCAACTTACGCTGTTCCCAAGTTAATATTAAGAAAACAGCTTTCGCTGATGAAGGGTGATAAGGTTGTCGAGATTTCTAAAGTAACTTCCTACTTTGGCTTGCTCGTCTTTACTCTTTGGTATCAAAACATCGAAATCTGAAAAAATAGATATCCAATGTCGTTCATGACTTGAAGGAACATAATTCAAGTTTTGAAGAATATTCGTAACGCAGTAAATATCATCTGATGTATCTCTTAAGGTGAGAAGCTTCATTGCTGAACTCTTGACTTTAAAGGAAAAATCAACAAAATGTGATGATGTAGTAAAATCATCAAATATTATTACTGGTTCCTCGGGACTTGCATTTTTAATCCCTTCAGTTTCATCTGTGTAGCCAAGAATAAATGATTGTCCAGCAGTTAATACAGGTGTTTCATAACTATCGTCATAGTCTGTACTGCTTACAATATATGGTCCAGGCTGCTCATATTTCAGTACTTCTCCAAGCTTACGCTGTTCCCAAGAAAATGTTTTCGGCAGGATTGTCTGTTGGTTGAGCAAAAGCTGTTTTTTTACATACGCCGATGAAGGGTGATAAGGTTGTCAATTTTTCCTAAATAAATAGAAATCTGTCTTTGCTCATCCAGATATGGCAATGAGATTACTGTTGACTTAATATTTTCAGCATTAATATTTGTGTTAGCCGATGTTTGGATTATTTTATTGAGCTGTGATTTAAATAGGTTTGATTGATAAAAGTATCCAAAAAACTCATTAGTTACTTGTTCCATATCAAACCTAAAATCTATTAAGTAAGAACCAAAAATCGCTGGAATATCAACATCTACAATGCCATATGTTCCTACAGTTCCACTTCTAACTATAAGAAAATCACCTAATTCAGTTTTAAACGCAGCATAATCTTTTTCTGTAGCATCAATCTTTGGTGTATCTTTCAACACTAATTTATTCTCGGTAAGATCTGTACCTCTTAACAAATAATATTTCTTATTTTCGTTGTAATCCTCTGTTGTATAAAATCCTTGCTTATGAAATTTAGTAATCTCAGCAACCTTACGCTGTTCCCAAAATTCCGTTTAGCTTTTGTTTCATTGCATCATATTAGTATAAACCTATTTTACTTTTTCTTGGGAACAGCGTAAGTTCTCAGATTTTACATGGAATGCTGGCAAACGTAACAAGGATAACCTTGATCTTGAACCATATGCTATTACAAACGAGCATGGATTTATTCGCCAAAGTGAAGCTCATGATGACTTTGGATATATGAAAGATACCGATAGAAAAGCATACAATATTGTAATGCCAAACTCTTTTGCGTATAACCCAGCAAGAATAAATGTTGGATCTATTGGATACTATGAAGGCTCTGAAAACGTGATTGTTAGCTCACTTTATGAGGTTTTCCAAACAGCTGATTATGTCGATGATAGATTTCTTTGGCATTGGTTTAAATCAGATGAATTTCCAAAATGGATAGAACGACTTCAGGAAGGAAGTGTACGTCTATACTTCTATTATGACAAGTTATGTGAGTGCCAGATGCTCATGCCATCAGTACCGGAGCAGAAGAAAATTGCTAAGGCATTAGATGAACTCGATAACCTTATCACTCTTCATCAGCGTAAGTCTATAAATGAAAAATGTAGCATTTGAATCTTGGGAACAGCGTAAGCTATCGGATATATACAAAGACATTGGAAATGCCTTCGTTGGAACTGCTACTCCATATTATGTTGAAGAGGGACATTTTTATCTTGAATCCAATAATATAAAGGATGGACAGATAAACCATAACAC
>NZ_JAILQF010000154.1 GCF_024699075.1 Butyrivibrio sp. | reverse complement strand
CTGATTTAGCTTCATACATTCTCTTATCTGCAACAGCCCCAAGTTCTCTTACAGACAGCCTTGGTTCTTCTTCCTTACTTATATAGCCATATGAAATGGATAAACTGTCACACATCTTTCCTTTCCAATTAGCCATTGTATCTTCAAAATCAGCTAATACTTCCTTTAATTTCTCGTCGTCACAGAAAAGGACAACTGTGAACTCATCACCGCCTGTTCTATATATTTTTCCATAGGATCCAAAGCATTTCTTCATGCACCATCCTGCACCAATGATAAGTTCATCTCCTGCAGCATGGCCTAAAGTATCATTAATAGTCTTAAGTCCATTAACATCAAGAGACATCAGTACAAAATGATCCTTGTCAGGTATACTATCATGTTCATAGACATCCTCTTCATAAGCACGTCTGTTCAAAAGACCTGTAAGTTCATCTGTATGTGACTTACGAATAAGCTGTTCTTCCTGCTTCTTGGTCTCATCAATGCTCTGGGTGGTGAAGATAACCTTGGTAGGTTTTCCATCATCATCTGTATCCATAGTTATAAAGTTTGCAAGAAACCATCCGATATTCCTGCCTTTAAGCTGTATCGATACAAACTTTTTGTTCTGCATTCTATCTGCGATTGTTGTAAGATCTGTATACTCAAGTGCTCTGTCTACATATTCATCAGTAACAAGCCTTGACATAACATCCGCCATAGTCTTGACTGCATTATTGTTACTATCAGCAATCTCCTTAATCTGATTACTAGCACTAAATTCTATAAAAGAATCCTGTGTAAGATCAATAACGTGAAGGCTATTATAGATACCGGCAAGCTTGCCTAGTGTATTAAAGAAATCGTTCTTTTCATTAAGAGCATCCTGAAGCATAACCATTTTAGCCTGGTCTTCACGTACAACATCATCAACATCATAATGATATCCGCTAAGGAGATACCCACCGTATATTTTCTGAGCCGTACCGCCACATCTTACATACCTCTCGCCCTTGGTGGGATGCTTCCACAGATATGTATTTTCATCAAAAGATCCCTCCTCCATCCTCTTGACGCTTTCAAGTACTGAGGGAACAGCTTCTGGGACAATATTATCAAACCATTCTTTGTATGTTTCCTGAGGAGTCTTTCCTTTATCAGTTACACCAAGGAGTTCTCTCATAGTAAGATCTACGTACATACATGGTTCCTTGCCATCTACAAGTTCAATTCTCCATGTACCCATATTTGCAGATGCAATGATATCTCTGATCGCTGAAATTTCTTTAAAAGCACGTTTATTCTCTTTATTAAAAGCTCTGTTTTCTTCTTCAAGCTTCTCATTTTCTATAGCAATTTCCTTACGTCTTTTCATATTTTTGAAAAGAACAAAAGCCGCATAAGATATAAGAATTAAACTAATGCTTAAAATAGTTATTATAGAATCTTTTGTATTCTTATTGATGATTGCATGAAAAGACTTTTCAGGAACTAAAATAACAACTTTCCAATCGGTACCCGGAATTGTAGCAACGCTAACCCTTCCATCTCCGCCCGGATCTTTATATGCCGCCGCGATCAAAGATGCATTATCTATCGCATTATAGATACCCATCTTCTGATCACTGGTTACGCCAAAGTGTTCCATAAAATCTTCAAGCGTAAGATCTTGTATATACTCGGATTCGATCGTAGAACATATGACCATCTCATTTTCATCAACAAGAAGGCCATAGACATCCTGTCCATAAAGCTGCGACTCAAATAAGGGAGTAAGCTGCGAAGTTGCAGCAATATATCCTGTTAAAACACCAGTTATTTTTTCATGATAAAAAATAGGGGTATAGAAATTCATAAGTGTTTCTTTGGCTGTCTTTGGATGATAATTATTCCATACACCGGTATTACCTTTAATACCTTCTATATAATAAATCCTGTCGCTTGCATCAAAGGGTTCTCCTATAGTCATGACATTCATACCATCAGCTCTTATATACTCAATTCCTCCAAATGGTGTATTAGCTATCATAGGTATGATTATAGCTGCAGGGTCTTCAAGCTCTTCAGATGTCATAGACTCAGTAATAGTAAGTGAAGCAAGCTTGATACTACTCTT
>NZ_JAILQF010000148.1 GCF_024699075.1 Butyrivibrio sp. | reverse complement strand
TTCCATATCAAGTCTTACTTTCTCGTTTATGACTTCATCTGAAGGAAGGATAACATATGAATTCTTCTTCATATAGATTCTGACTGCAATATCAACGATAAGGGCAGCGGCAAAGAGCGTAAATCCAAGCATCTGAGATACTGGAATTGAAGTCCCAGGAAGATGAAGCTGATCAGTTCTAAGAGACTCTACAAGCCCTCTTCCAAATCCATATCCTCCAAGATACAGAAGTGCGATCTCTCCATGGAACTTCTTATGCTTCACATATAAGAGCATAAGCGTAAGGATCATGACATTCCACAAGCTTTCATAAAGGAATGTAGGATGAACCTGAATATAATTGGTAACATCAGACATATGAGCCTGCATCTTGTCGGTTATCTCAATAGATCTGACCATGGAAACAGGAAGCCTCATGGCAAAAAGCGAATCAGTATAATCACCAAATGCCTCTCTATTAGTGAAGTTACCCCATCTGCCGATGATCTGGCCCATGATAACACCGAAAATACCTGTATCAGCCATAAGCCTGTAACTCTTATGCTTGATCCTTACATATACAGCAAGAGTTATAAATCCAACAATAACACCGCCATATATAGCAAGACCGCCATTTCTGATATTAAGGATCTCGATAGGATCATTCTTGTAATAATCCCAGGCAAATATTACATAATAAAGCCTTGCTCCAATTACAGAAAAAACCAGAAGATATATAGCCAGGTCCCAGTACCAGTCCGGGTTTTGCTTGGTAATCTTAGCTACATGAGCTGCAAGTGACACACCGCACAAAACTCCGATTCCGATTATGAGACCGTACATGGCTATTTTAAAACCAAATATAGAAAAACTCTTTGGAACATATTTTAAATAAATCCCCAAATGAGGAAAGGCAATGGACATATCATCCATAATATTAGGCATAAATTCCCCTCCGTCATATAATCAAAAATAGCCGGGCTTAGCTGCTACGCCTTACCCAGCCTATATATCATATGTATATTAAACATTGAAACGGAAAAGGATTACATCTCCGTCCTGAACTACGTACTCTTTTCCTTCCATTCTTACAAGACCCTTTTCACGAGCATTTGAAAGTGATCCTTCATTAAGAAGATCCTGATAATTGATAACCTCAGCCTTGATAAATCCTCTCTCAAAATCAGTATGGATCTTACCTGCTGCCTGAGGAGCCTTAGTGCCAACCTTGATAGTCCATGCTCTGCACTCATCTTCTCCCGCTGTAAGGAAGCTCATAAGTCCAAGTGTTCTATAGCTTGCTTCAATAAGCTTATCAAGACCTGACTTTGTAAGTCCAAGATCTGCAAGGAATTCCTTCTTCTCATCATCATCAAGCTCTGCAATCTCAGATTCAATCTGAGCACTTATAGCAAATACTTCACTGTTATTCCCTGCTGCCCAGTCTCTTACTGCCTGAACATATTTATTAGAAGCTCCGTCATCTGCAAGATCTTCATCCTTAACATTAGCTGCAAAGATAACAGGCTTTGAAGTAAGAAGATCATATGTATTAAGAAGAGCCTGCTCATCATCATTTAAATCTTCCATATCTTTGACAAGCTTATTGTCTTCAAGATGAGCCTTGATCTTATTAAGAAGGTCGAGCTCCTTGGCAGCTTCCTTGTCCATACGTGCTGTCTTTGTAGTCTTAGCTATTCTTCTTTCAAGAACCTCAAGATCTGCAAAAATAAGCTCAAGATTGATTGTCTCTATATCTCTAACTGGATCTACAGATCCGTCAACGTGTACTACGTTAGTATCCTCAAAACATCTTACAACGTGAACGATAGCATCACACTCACGGATATTGGCAAGGAACTGGTTACCAAGACCTTCGCCCTTTGATGCTCCCTTTACAAGTCCTGCAATATCAACGAATTCAATTGTTGCAGGTGTAACCTTCTTTGTATTATATAACTCACCGAGCTTCTTGATCCTCTCATCCGGAACTGCAACAACGCCTACGTTAGGGTCAATTGTTGCAAATGGATAGTTTGCTGCAAGCGCTCCTGCGTTTGTAAGTGAATTAAAAAGTGTGCTCTTTCCGACATTCGGAAGGCCAACGATTCCTAGTTTCATATTATATATCTCCTTCTAATGCTTAATAAGCTATTAATATGCATAACCTTTGATATATTAGCATATTTTTATGGAATTCTCTACCCTGGGGATAAAATGCTTCATTCCCTGTGACTTCGCTCCAGGGTTGTCGTTGCCGTAACCCTCAAGAAGGTTTACAACGCCCCATACACCAAGGCCTGCGCCAAGTGCGATAACAAGTGTCTGAAGTACTGTGATTGCTGAATTAAAAAATGCTATGTCTTTCTCTTCTGGACCAGAAGTTATCTTTAAACTAATCTTATTATACACCATATAGTTCTCCGGCGTTTGGTCCAATTTGGAATACATAATCTGTATCTTCCAAAATCCAGTCATTTTCCGTTTCATCATAATACATCAGTTCTTCATCCGGAACAAATATACTTACATTTTTTGATGTACCTTTTGGAATCCATAGCTTTTCAAATCCGCAAAGTTTTTTCACATGACGTTCCACTTTCGAATGAGGCATACAAACGTATACCTGTGCCACTTCTTCTCCATCATATTCCCCGGAGTTTGTAATTTTGCAGGAAACCTGATATCCATTTTCCAATCGTTCTACTGCTACATTCTCATAAGCATAGGTTGTATAGCTTAAACCAAATCCAAAGGGATATGCCGGGGTATTTCCCTCATGATCCAATTTTCGATATCCATGATAAAAATCGTAGGTAATGGAATTTGCCCCAAAGTCTACCTGTGGCAAATGAGACTCTTCTTTTGGAATAACAAAGGGCAGTTTACCGGAAGGATTGACTTCTCCAAACAACACTCTGGCAAGGGCATCTCCTCCTCTCACTCCAGAATACCAACTGTATAAAATCGCCGGTGCCACATCATCCCATTCTTTTGTCATAAGCATACTTCCACAAACTAAGAATACTACTGTGTTTGGATTCAATGGAGCCACTTCTCGAATTAATTCAATTTCTTCCGGTTTTAATGATAAAGACTTTCTATCTCCACCCACAGCGCCTTCATCACCGGATGTATAGGATGCCACTGCCTGGTCGTTTTTACCGGCTGCTTTTTCCATTCCATTACCGATAATCTTATGATTATTATTCAAAAATCCATTTGCCATACATTCAATAGCGTTTAAATCACTGTCCGGGTCCGGCATAACACATTCTCCCTCATCATTGAAGTCATTTCCACAAACAATAAGAACGGCATCTGCTTTTTTAGCAAGTTCCATTGCTTCCTTCCGATTGGAACCGTCAGAATAAAAAACTTCTTTTAACTCACTGTCCATTTTTGAAGCATAGCGCCTGAGACCTTCCAATGCAGTTATAATTCCCTCTGAAAACACACGGCTACTTCCATGATCTCCAATATTTTCCGTATTTCCCAGTTTTCCGATTACAGCAATACTTTGGGTGGTCTTCGGCAACGGCAATACATTTTGGTTTTTAATTAAGACCATAGACTTTTCTGCCACTTCCTGTGCCAAATCATAATGCTCTTTTGATGCTATCATTTCTTTTTTATACTCCGGTAAAGGATCCTTCGTTTGTTCAAAAATTATCTGTGTTCTGATTCGTCGAAGCAAAGCACGGTCAATATCTTCTTCCGTGATTTTTCCTTCATCATATGCTTTTAACAATTCGTTTCCAAAATGAACCGGTATGGGCATTTCCATATCCATACCTGCTTTTAGTGCTTTTGCACCATCACGAAGTGCAAAAATAAAGTCCGTAATGGCAAATCCTTGAAATCCCCAATCATCGCGTAAAATATCCGTCAACAGATGAGAACTTTCCGACGCCTGTTCACCTCTGAATTTATTATATGAGCCCATCACTGAAGCTGCTCCGGCATCGATTGCCTTTTTAAAATGAGGTAAATATACTTCTCGAAGTGTACGCTCACTACAATTCACATCCACGGTAAATCGTTTGTTCTCCATATTGTTGACGGCAAAATGCTTTACGCAGGCCATAACATTGTGCTTTTGAACACCTTCCACCAGTTTTGCTCCCATTTCTCCAACCAGATAGGGATCCTCACCGTAGGACTCCTGTGCACGCCCTCCTGCAGGATGCATCAATAGATTGACACAAACTCCTCCGAAATAATTCGCACCACCGGCTCTGGCCTCCACTCCGATTGCATCACCGACTCTCTTTTCCAAATCCCGGTCAAAAGAAGCGGCGCGCGCCATAGACACCGGAAAGGCTGTGGATTTTCCCATAACAACGCCTCTTGGGCCATCTGTAAATCCTACTGGCTTTAATCCGATTTTTTTGTTGCCAAAGGTTTCAATGGGCACCGGATTATAGGTTCGTTTGTAAAAAACGGCATCCCGAATCATCCGCCAATTTCCGTGAAGCAACCATACCTTCTCTTTTACAGAAAGCTTTTCCAGTTTTTCTTTTGCAAGTTTTTCCACCTGCTCATCTGTTAAACCACAATTCTTATGAAACATAGTTTACCTCCTCCATATAACCCAATTTATAAGTGAATTATATGGCCAACTATGATAT
>NZ_JAILQF010000122.1 GCF_024699075.1 Butyrivibrio sp. | reverse complement strand
ATAAATTTCTGCGAGATTTTCAAGTATCTCAACAGTCTTGTACATCTCCTGAACTGATGCATATTCATATTTGCCGTGGTAGTTGTAACCACCGGTGCAAAGGTTAGGACATGGAAGTCCCTTAAATGAAAGCATAGCTCCGTCTGTGCCGCCTCTGATAGGATTTTCGATGCTTGTAACACCAGCCTTTTCCATAGCTTTTCTTGCATTCTCTATAAGATGCATATGAGGTTTTAACTTCTCAAGCATGTTGTAGTAGCTGTCTTCCATTGTAAGTTCTACAGTTCCTGCGCCGTATTTATCGTTAAGGAACTTGACGATCTTTTCAACAAGCTTTTTGCGCTCATTAAACTTCTTCTTGTCATGATCACGGATTATGTAGTATACAACTGCCTTTTCGCAGGTTCCTTTCATGAGTGTAAGATGGAAAAATCCTTCTTTTTTCTCAGTGTACATAGGATTATCAAATGCAGGAAGCATTGACTGGAACTCGTATGCGATAAGTGTTGCATTGAGCATCTTGCCCTTGGCATCGCCGGGATGAACGCTTCTTCCGTGGATTATAAGCTCAACCTCAGCTGCGTTGAAGCACTCGTATTCAAGTTCTCCAAGCTTGCCACCATCTACTGTATATGCAAAGTCTGCACCGAATTTCTTTATGTCAAAAAACTTAGTGCCCTCGCCAATCTCTTCGTCAGGAGTAAAGCCAATCCTTATCTTGCCATGCTTTATTTCAGGATGCTTTAAAAGATATGAAGCCATAGTCATGATCTCTGAAACACCGGCCTTATCATCAGCTCCAAGAAGAGTTGTACCATCAGTTACTATAAGATCTTCTCCCTTATGATTTGTAAGTTCAGGGAATGTCTTTGGTGAAAGAACTACCTTGGCTCCTGTTTCAGGATCGCTCTCATTAAGAACGATGTCCTTGCCATCATACTTTTCTACAATTCTGGGCTTTACATTCTTGCCGCTTGTAGCATCAGATGTATCCATATGGCTGATAAAACCAAGAACAGGTCCCTTCTTCTTTCCATTAGTAGCAGGAATGGTCGCATATACATAGCAGTGCTCCTTGTCATAGAAGACATCACTTGCACCCATATCTTCAAGTTCCTTGTAAAGGACCTTGGCAAGCTCGTGCTGGCCAGGTGTTGAAGGTGATGTTCCTGTCTGCTCATTGGACTGAGTATCATATTTTACATAGCGAAGAAATCTGTCTATTACAGTCTCTTCATTTGTTGTTTTAGTTTTCTTTGCTGCCATTTTCTTATTCTCCGTTTTATTATTTAAACTTATATTGTCATCAAGCTTTCTGTACAGATAAGCCCTTTTTCTCATGCCAGAACGCTCTATAAGTCCTGCGTCTTCAAGAACATGTATAACTGAGCTAAAGTACCTTCCCCTGAATTTAACCAGCTTTTGGAACTCTTTTATAGTAAATTCCTCTGCAAGTTCATCCGGAAGAAATCTATTATACCCTTTAGGGCCTTTAATCTCAATCTCGTCAATAAGACATAGAGGAATCCTGTCATAGCGGTGCGAACCGTGCTTTTTGTCCTTGCTCCAGCCATCCAATATCCTGTATTCCTCAATCTCAAGACATGTAAGTACAAGGCTAAAGCCAGGATGCATCAGATATTTTCTGATGCTGTACAGATCTCTGAAAATTTTATAAAGATTATAAGTGCCATGAGGAGGATTTCTTTTTGTAAGTTCCCCCGTTTCAGGATCTATCCAGCACAGCCACTTCCTGTACGGAATCGGATATACAACCGTCACCTTATATTTTGGCAAAAAAGCTTCAAGCTTAGGTTTCAAATGAGAAAAGTTCCCATTTTGTATTTCTATTATCCTGTCTTCATAACAGATATCCGCAACAAAGTCGCCAACTCTTATCTCCTTTTTGTCTTCAGAAGGAGCATAGAAGTCTTTAACTATGCTGTGAAGTGTCTTTTCCTGCAAAAGACCTATGGATTTCCTGTCATATTTTCTGCCAAGATACTTATCTATCGAGTCCTTAAAAGCCTCTTTTTTAGCATCCAAGTTCATGTCACAAATAAAATCCTTTCGGCTTCATAGGCACAAACCCACAGGCTTGCCCGAAGGTATTAGTGAGAACCTTTTAGTTTGATAGACTTCTGGTCATTTCTTCTTAAGAAAAACATTCTTTATATATGCAAAGGTAGCTTCTTCTCCCTCATCAGCAAGCATATGAAGGAACAGCTCCAGCTTCTCTATGGTATAAGGATGCATAGGTGTTGGACTTTGCTTAACTCTAAGGTAGTACTTCAAGGGATCAGCTGATGTGTATTCTTCCTTCCTGTATGTACGGCTGGCTGCTACCCTGTCAGCTATCATCTCTGCGATGTATCTGTCAGGCATCTTGCCGGGAAGAACGCCATAAGGCGAGCTTGAATCCTTGGAACTGAAATCAATCCAGTACTCATAGTGATGCTTGTTCCTGCCCTTATGATGGAGCCAGGCAAGAGAATGACCGTTAAGTTCTCTTTCGCATGCATTGGGAGATCTGTCTCCCTGATAATATCTGCATCCCTGAAGGAATTCCGTAGGCGAATACTTAGACAGGTCATGAGTAAGTCCCTGCCAGTAAAGACCCATTTTAAAGCAGTTTCTGCATACCAGCATCCTGTGCTTTGTTATGGTTTTAAAATGTCCGATCACATTTTTTAGTTTTATTGGTGGCTGCTTGCCATCTGGTCCAAGCTCTACAGGTCTTCCTACAGGAAGGCCCCAGTCCATATTACTGATACTTTCAGATTCTTCTTTTACGCTATTATTTATTACAGCGTCCTTACTTGTATTATCTGACATCTGTTTCTGCATTTGCTGATTCGGAAGCGTTTGCTGATCCAGAGCTATTTCTTGGTTCATTTGTTGCATAGGATTTGTTTCTGCCGGTTCTTACCGGTTCTCCTTTTGATATAAAAATACTAATACTTCTTGCTTTAAGATTGGAAAGCGCCTGATTCTTAAGCGTCTTACCTCTTCTTGGACTTCCAAAATCCGTCTCCATATCAGATGTATCACACAGTATCTGCCATTCACAGCCCTGTGGAAGCTCAGGAAGTGAGAACTCCTTGTCCTCCCAGTGCATATTGTAGGCAACATATACAAATGAACGTTCCTGACCCTTATCTGAATACAGACCGCAGTAAAGCATACCTATCGTATGACTGTAAGCAGAAAGATCAGGTCTCCAGGCTTCTATACCATGATATGAAAAATCAGGATATCCAATTGCCTTATAATCCATAAGCCTGTACGGAACAGGAGTTCTGAATACCGAATACTTATTTCTTAAACCCACAAGGAATTTTGTAAAGTCAACAAGGCTCTTATGTCTTGCATAATTCTTCCATTCTACCCAGCCAGTACTATTGTCCTGACAATAAGGATTGTTATTGCCATCCTGAGAATTACAAAACTCATCACCGCCAAAGAGCATAGGTGTTCCTTGGGATAAAAAGAGCATTGTAAGCGCATTTCTTATCTGTCTTGTACGAAGTTCTGTTACATCCCTGCGGCGGCTCTTGCCTTCAACTCCGCAGTTCCAGCTTACATTATCATTTATACCATCTGTATTGTTCTCGCCATTGGCTTCGTTGTATTTATGATCATAGGTCACAAGATCTACAAGCCTTGCTCCGTCATAGTTACAGATATAGTGGACTACTCCGCCGTTTATACCCGTCTCCTGTGACAGGTTAAGGAATGAAGGAATTATATTGTCATCACCCTTAAGGAAGTGACGGGCAGTAAACTCAAAATCATCCTTGTACTCAGCAAGATTCCTCTTTGAAGGCTCACGAGGAGCACCTTTATATAACTGCCAGTAATCGAATCCATAATCAAAGATCTTAATATCTGACAAAAGAGGATCCTGTGACAGCAAGGTAGAGTTGATATTCACGCCTTTAATATGAATTCCGTCAATATGATATTCGCTAACCCAGTATCTTATGATCTCCTGCATCTCCTGATGAGTAAGGCCTTCAGCAAAATATGTCTGGATTATAACTTCTATACCTGCTCTGTGGAATTCCTTTACCATATCCTTGAATTCCTCAGAAGGATCATTGCCCTTAACAGCAAATGCACTTCTTACGGCAAAAGGAAATCCAGGCTCGAATCCCCACAGATTAACAAGTCTGTCTGCATCATCAACCTGCTTTAATATGCCGGCTTCATTGACCATGGCCCTTGATCTGGACATATCGCGATGAACAGGTGTATGTGAAAGTTCAAGACTCTTTCTTGAAAGTACACTTGGCTGCTCATAAACAGGCATAAGTTCTATAGCTGTTACTCCAAGAGACTTAAGATAATCAATCTTTCTTACAAGTCCGAGGAAGGTTCCCCTGTGTCTTACAGGAACACTTGTATCAAGCATTGTATAGCCACGTACATTAACAAGATATATAAAGCTTTGATCAAAAGGGGTATGAGGATTTCTGTCATTGCCCCAGTCATAATCATCATCTGATATCAGACTGTATACCTCATCGCTCTTACGATAAGTTCCAAACTCTTCAAGTCCTACTATCTTAGTACTGTAAGGATCTGCATATCTGTTACCTCCGCTCATAAGCTGGTAAGCACCAAACTCTTCTGCACCATCTAAAATCCTTACACTATACAAAGATCCCTGCCTATACTGGTCCGTAAGCGGCACTATCCTTGGTCTTGCAGCATCTATTACTCCATCAGTACAATGATATAAAATGATTCCGCAACCTGAATCGTTATTAAATTTGCCGCTAAAAACAAGGTCCTTTCCTCTAACATACATTCCAAGCGGATAAGGTTTTGCTTTCAGCAGTCTAATTGATTGTGTCATATTCCTCCTAAGTGTCTGATGGACTTAACAAAAGGATAAATCCCCAAAATTCATTAAAACTCATAAATATTCCAACATAGTATACCACAAAAATGCGGTAAGTGACGCATCTTGTAAAGCACTATTCAAAAATGGCCGCCCGGATCATCCGGACGGCCATCTGATAAAACATCTTATGATTTTATAGTCTCACCATTGTCATCGATATCTACGAGTTCATCGAATTCTGCCTCGTCAAGATACTCATCAAAAGCTTCAGAGACTTTCTCGTATTCTTCATCATCACTGATGTAGCCAAGTTCTGCGTCATTATCATTGTTGAAGATATACCTGTAGAACCACACATTACCGTCAGTATTCTGACCATTCTTATCAAGCGGAAGGAGTACAATGTAATCCTTTTTGTCTACTGTCAGGATGATCATAGTTGCGCATGTTACTTTTCTGCCATCATCAAGATCAAGATCTACAGTGATTTCTTCGCCATTCTCTATTCTCTGATTGATTTTCATGGCTATGTCTGAAAACAGCATAAACGCACCTCCTTATCCCTATTTACTAATACCCCTATTTAAGGACACCTTTAAAGCCCGTCCTCAATCTTCAGCTTACAAAAGAATTTTTTTGACCATCACAGTCGCGAAAATAATCCTTAAAAATCAAGGGTGATGTACAATCATCATATCATACATAAGGGAAAAAAGACATAGATATTGCCAATATTATTTGTATAAAAAATATAGAAAACAAGGTCAAAGCAAAATCGTCATATAGCCCGATCTTGTAGCATTTGTAGCTATGTAAACAGCCGGTTCATTTGTTTCAGGATCTTCTATAGAGACCATGATCCTGTAGTTTGAAAGATCATCAAAAGCTACCGGAACACTTGTCATAACATACTCAGATTCTCCGCCATATAGACTCGTAAGGTCAATGTCAAGTTCGTATTTTTCTATATTACCAGCCTGGTCTTTAAGATACAGATACATGGGATAATCCCAATATATAGGCGCGATACCTTCATTTGATACATTAAGACCTATATAAGACTGGGTATCATCTCCGCCGTATTCCATCTTGGTTACAGCATATCGATAGCCAAGATATTTAAGTATCTCATCTCCTCTAAGAGCTGCAGCTCCTGAAATAGCATTGGCGTCAGGAACCTTAGGCCCTATAAAGGTCATATGACTATCTTTTATAAGGTCACTTGTCGTATCATATGAATCAATGAGCATCTCTTCCATCTCTATGGAACTTGTGAATTCTCCGCCAACAGGTGCTGTATTCCAGATTTCAGGAACAGCGCTAAGTCCATCCTCTTCACCTGTCTGGTCATACTCTCCACCTTCTTCTATCCATTCAAGCCAGGTCTGAGTATCGTCATAATCACCAACCATGTCATTGAAAACACCGCCTCCCTCAGGAAGCTCTGTAAATGGACGTCTCATAAGAAGCTTTGCATTGGGAAAAGCCTCTTCATAAGCATTTACATATAAAGTCCTGACAGAAGTTTCCGGTATATTGGGAAGGTCTTCATCTTCATCAGTATTAACATGCCATTCGCCCCAGTGCCCAAGGCTTCCAAGCTCGACATATCTTACAAATGAATCCCCTGAAAAATATTCTCCTAAAGCCTTAACAGCTTCATTATGAGCTTCAATAAAGTCTTCATTGGAGTAATCAGGACAATATCCCATACCATAAGAGGTATCATAATATTTACCATCCTTGGTCATCTTGTAGACCCACTCAGGAATATCCATATGCTTTTCATCAGATGGATCATCACAAATAAAACGGAGAACTGCGTTCTTTCCTGCACTTCTCCACTCTTCAAGGTTATTCTTCTCCTCGATAGACTCAAAATCATAAACGCCCTGTTCAGGTTCAAGTTCTGCCCAGGTGATTTCGATGTAGACAAGCCTTGTTTTATCTATGTCTACATCAACTTCGTCATCGCTATCTGCGCTTGGAGCATATCCCATAAGAGGATTATAGAGGACTTCATCAGATAGTTCATACTCGATAGTAACCGTATTATCATACATAGAAGCTACTGTTACGACCTCTTCTTCCTGGGTAGATGAAACAGATGCTGCATCTGCAGATTCTGACGAATCTTCAGTTTCTTCCTCTTCATCTGAACTTTGAAATTTCTCGGAAATAGAATCTATGATTTCTCCCACATCAATGTGGATACCTAGATCATCACCAAAAAGCATGATAAAAACTACTATCGTAAGAATGATAAGAATAACCAGAATTATATTAGTAATTACGTCCTTTATCATATTAAACCTCTTGTCTTTAGCGTAAGCCCATAACCAATGATCAGATAAAAAGCTTCGCCGCAGCATCCTGCCTAAGACTCAAATCTACATCCATGTATCTTGAAGCGGTACGTATTTCATTACCGCTAAATATTTTATCGGTATATAAATCTTTAATCTTAACTGCAACTTTTATGACGATATAGAAGAAAACCAATTATATCTAGATGACCAAGTTACTCAAATAAAGGCATAAGCGGGCGAAGAAATCTGGAAGGCATTCTGGGATTATCTTTATCACCTTTGATATAGCTAAGAACAAGATGCTTTTTAGCCCTTGTCATACCCACATAAAGCATTCGTCTTTCTTCTTCTATCTGAGCCGGTTCCACAGACTTTCTGTTAGGAATAGAACCCTCACAAAGCCCAGGAAGATATACCGTATCAAATTCAAGCCCCTTAGAAGCATGCATAGTCATGATCCTGACGCCATTATCATTCTTGTCTTTGCGCCTGTTTCTCTCATTTACAGCTCTTTCAATCTCTTCATCAGCCATCCTCAAAAAGCTCACGGAATCTTCAAATGAAAAGGCATCCTGCATCAGCTTGTCGCAAATATTATTGATCCTGTCTATATCAGCTTTGGACTTATCTCTAATAAGGAATTTCAAAACTCCCATTTCATTTAGTATATATTTCAAAGAAAGTGCAGGCCTCATATGCTCCAAAAGCTTAAGCTGCCTGAAAAGTTTTGATACAGTCTCTTTCATAGGCGGATTAGACCTGTAATAATCAAGAATATCCCGCTCGTTTACAATCTCATGCCTTACCGAATCTCTTTTTATATATCTAAGAGGACAATTCATTATGGCAAAAAAGTCTGAGCGTTTATGGCCTTCATTTGCAAACTTCATAAACGAAAGTACTGTTTTAACAAAAGGATCTTCATATATGCTAAGAACTGTAGACATGGAAACATAGGGAATCCCCCTTGATGCAAGCTCAAGGATTATCATCTCACTTTCCATATTGGTCCTGTATAATATCGCAGTATTATCAAAGTCTCCATCCTTTTGAATCTGATCAGCAATCATCATAGTCTCCTGCCTTGTATTATCATATACAAAGCCTTGGCAGATGCCATGATTGTCATCATTTGCAGGCTCCTGGCGTTTATCAAAGCGTACCTTGTTCTGAGCTATGACAATTCCTGCGTTTCTTATAATATCGCTTCCTGACCTGTAGTTAATTCCTAAGGTTATAAGTTTAGCACCTTCATAATAGCTTGTAAATTCCTGCATTATCTCAGGGCGTGACCCTCTAAAGCCGTATATAGACTGATCATCATCACCTACTACAAAAATATTTCTGTGCCTTTTTACAAGAAGCCTTATAACACTCTCCTGAAGCCTGTTAATATCCTGATATTCGTCTATAAGAACGTATTTAAAAGTATCCTGCCATTTAGTAAGGATATCCGGACAATTCATAAGCATTCTGTAGCACTCAAGGATCATATCTTCAAAATCGATAAAGCCAAGATCTTTACAGCTTCTAACATAGCCATTATAAATTTCCTCAAAAAAATCACTGTATGGCACATCCCTGCCACATTCTTCCGGACTTTTATTATCGTTTTTGATCCTTGCTATTTCAGATAATAAGCCCGCATAATCATCTGTTGAGGGACTTAGATAATCCTCTTTTTTCAAAATCTCGTCCTTATGCATTCTAAGAATATGCAAAAGATTTTCTTTAATTATCCTGTTCTTATCTCTTGAAGTGAGTAAATTCGGGCGATACCCCGGTTTAGACAAACATAACATTTGATAGAAAAGAGAATGAAATGTTCCAAAATGAACTTCAGGAAATCTTCTTTTTGTTTCGCGAAAGAAACGATGCTGCATTTCAAGTGCTGCAGCTTTAGTGAATGTGATGACTAAGATAGAATCCGGACTTACGCCGGCCTGTTCGATAAGAAATCTGACACGCCCTGAGATTACGAAAGTCTTGCCACTCCCCGGCCCTGCAAGTACCATTGCAGGCCCATTTATATGCGTTATAGCATCAATCTGAGCTGGATTACCGGTCACCACAAAAGAATCTGTTTCTACCATAAATTCTCCCCACGAATTCATGAATCTGACCAGTAGCTTTTAATACATAAGACCGGTCGCAAATAAGTAAGAAGCGACCGGCCTTTGTTTATGATCCTTGGATCAACTTTAAATTCTGGTGCAAAATATAGCTTTATTATCCTTCAAGCTTAGCTATAGCAGCCTTGATACGAGCTATAGACTCTTCCTTGCCAAGAACTTCCATGATCTCTGTTCCGCCGCAAGGTGTCTGCTCCTTACCTGAAAGAGCGATTCTAAGTGGCCATAATACATAACCATTCTTATAACCCTTATCAGCAACAAACTGCTTGATATTAGCAAAAAGATTGTCGTTGGAATAGTCATCAATGCTCTCAATAAGAGGAAGAAGCTCTTTGAGTACAGGAAGTGATGTCTGTGCATCTGTCTTCATCTTCTTGTTGTAATAAATAGCATTGTCATATTCAGGAACCTTCTCAAAGAAATCTACCATTCCTGCAATATCAGGCCAGATCTCGATACGTGTCTTGATCATGGCAGCGATCTTATGGAAATCAACATCCTTAGAGATAGCTTCCTTCATGTAAGGAAGTGCAAGCTCATAGAACTTGTCATCATCCATACGCTTTAAGTACTCACCATTCATCCACTTAAGCTTAGTATAGTCAAATACTGAAGGGGACTTATTAATACGGTGATAATCAAACTTCTCAATAAGCTCATCAAGACTAAGTATCTCTTCGTTATCTTCAGGAGACCATCCAAGAAGAGCAATAAAGTTAACTACTGACTCTACAAGGAATCCCTGCTCTAGAAGGTCTTCAAAAGAGCTGTGTCCTGAACGTTTTGAAAGCTTGTGATGATCTTCATCTGTAATAAGCGGGCAGTGAATATACTTCGGAATCTCCCATCCAAATGCCTCATAAAGACGATTGTACTTAGGAGTTGAAGAAATATACTCATTACCACGAACGACGTGTGTGATGCCCATAAGGTGATCATCTACAACGTTAGCAAAATTATATGTAGGGAAACCGTCTGATTTGATGAGGATCATATCATCAAGTTCCTTATTATCTACAGTGATATCGCCGTAAAGTTCGTCATGGAAGGTTGTAGTACCCTCTGTAGGATTGTTCTGACGAATTACATAAGGCTTACCTTCTGCAAGGTTCTTCTCTACTTCTTCCTTGGAAAGGTGGAGACAGTGCTTATCATAAACAGTAACTTCCTTACCGTCTATTACCTGCTTAAGAGTTTCAAGTCTCTCAGGTGTGCAGAAGCAGTAATATGCTTCACCCTTATCAATAAGCTTCTTGGCATAATCAAGATAGATTCCTGATGCCTGACGCTCTGACTGAACATAAGGTCCAACAGGTCCTCCGATATCCGGACCTTCATCATGCTTAAGTCCTGTCTTTCTAAGCGCATCATAAATAAGTTCTGTAGCGCCTTCAACGAAACGTTCCTGATCTGTATCTTCAATACGGAGGATATAATCTCCGCCTTCATGCTTTGTGATTAAATACTCATAAAGAGCAGTTCTTAAATTACCGACATGCATACGTCCTGTTGGGCTCGGTGCATATCTTGTTCTGATCTTAGTAGCCATTACTGATATGTCCTTTCATTTAATGAGGTAGGTGTCAAAAGTTCCTTTTGACACCTTATGACTAACGGATTGTTCCGTTTCTTCGAAACTCTCACAATCCTAAAACATTCGCAAATCCGCACTACGTGCTACTTTGCTCATGTTTGGCGGGTCATAAATTCATATTCGATTTCGAGCAAGCTCGAATCGAAATGACTTTTGACCCTTACGTCATATTATATCGACCATATACAGATATTTTTATATGTAAACAACTATTACTCTACATAAATTGCCGAAATAACGCAAGTAAAAAAAACGCCGTAAAAATCTAGTTTTATCATGCAATTTTGAACAATTGTTCAAAACGAATGAATGCCTCATACGAATCTTCGAACAGAAGTAATGGTACGATATGTGGCATATCCATACTTTATTCCTGTCTTGGCTGAACTTGCGTGAACTATACGTCCGTTACCAAGATATATAGCGCAGTGTCCTGCATATACTATGACATCCCCTGGTCTTGCTTCTTCATAAGACACTCCTGTTCCCGCCGAATTAAGTGCATATGAAGTTCTTGGAACTGTTATACCAAATGCCTTATATACTGAATATACAAAACCCGAACAGTCACAGCCGTCAGTAAGACTGGTACCTCCAAATACATAAGGATTACCAACGAACTGACATGCATACGCTGCTATGTTATCACCGGTTGCTTCTCCTGCAGGTGCATATGTCTTACTTGATGAAGATGACGATGAAGATGACGACTCAGAATCTGAAGATGATGCAGATGCTTCCTGAGCAGCTTTCTTCGCAGCCTCTTCAGCAGCCTTTCTTGCTGCCTCTTCCTCAGCTTCCTTAGCTTTGATTTCAGAATCAAGAGATGCTATCTGCTGTGTCTGAGAATTGAGCTGTTCTTTATATGCTGCAGCCTTGGCCTGTGCATTTGCAAGCTCTGTTTCATAATCAGCATAAGTTGCCTTATACTCATTAAGCGCTTTTTGTAAAAGTTCCTGTTCCTCAGCAAGCTCCTGCTGAGTAGTCTCAAGCTCGCCCTTTTCATCCTCAAGCTGAATCTTGTAGACTGCCTTATCCTGCTGAACCTGAACATAGGCCTCAAGCTGCTTCCTGTCATATTCATAAAGCTGCTCTACGTATTCAGCCTTGGTAGTAAAGTCTGAGAAGCTTGAAGCACTCATCAGGATCTCAACATATGTAGTCTCACCCTTTTCATACATATACTTGATACGTTCACACATCTCCTGATAAAGCTGCTCTTCCTGAGCCTTGGCTTCATCATAAGCTGCCTGAGTTTCTTCTATTTCTGCCTGCTTTTCATCTATTTCATCTTCTATCAAGGATATATCTGTCATAAGGGCTACAAGCTGATCACTTGCAGCATCTATCTGCTCTCCAAGCTCTTCCTGCTCAGCTTCGATCTCATCTGCAGCATCACTTGCGCTGTCATATGCATCCTGAGTTTCAGACTTCTGATTCTCAAGCTCTTCTTTCTGTTTTTTTAAATCAGAACCGGTGGCAGCCCATACAGGTACCGCCACCAGTTGAATTGTAGTTATTATCGCAATGATTATTACGGAAAAAATCCTTCTGCCTTTTGTCATAATCTGCTCCCGCACTAAATATCCATATAAAAATAGTGCCTATCTATGATTAAGATTATTCCGTTCGATAAAATAATCCCCCGGTTAACGTCATCCTTTAAAACTAATTTTATCACATTATTCATGATGCCGCGAGTATTACTATTTCCGCACATTTAAGGCGATTTTCTGTTTGCAAGTATGCAGATTCAGGCTTTTTTACAAAAGGAATCATAATCGCCAAAAACAAAGAGGTGAAAAAATTTCACCTCTTTGAAATAATGTTTAATTAAACTGATCAGTAATTAAGGTTACCAGGTGTTCTTGGGAAAGGTATTACGTCTCTGATGTTCTCAACACCAGTTAAATACATGATAAGACGCTCAAATCCCATTCCATATCCTGAGTGATAGCATCCGCCAAACTTTCTGAGATTTATATACCACTCAACCTGGCTTCTGTCTACGCCGTGGATCTTGATAAGCTCTTCAAGCTTGTCCATATCTACTTCTCTTTCAGATCCGCCCATAAGCTCACCTGAACCAGGTACCTCAAGGTCTACAGCTGCAACTGTCTTGCCATCATCATTGAGTTTCATATACCATGCCTTGATATCCTTAGGCCAGTTGTAGATAAATACAGGAGCTCCGAAATGCTCAGTGATCCATTTCTCATGTTCCTTGGCAATATCTGAATCATAATCAGGTGTGAATTCCCACTTCTCCCCGGAATTGATCAGAAGATCAATCGCATCATGATGAGTAATTCTTACGAAATCAGAGTTTACAACCTTTTCAAGCTTATCCTTAAGTCCCTTTGAAACGAACTGGTTAAGGAATTCAATCTCATCAGCAGCTTTTTCAAGAGTGTATTTAATTACATACTTAAGCATGTCCTCTTCATCATCCATAAGTCCGTCAAGGTGAGTAAATGCCATCTCAGGCTCGATCATCCAGAACTCATTAGCATGAGTCTTGGTATTTGAATCCTCTGTTCTGAATGTAGGTCCAAATGTATAGATCTTCTTAAATGCCATAGCATAAGTCTCGCCGTGAAGCTGACCTGAACCTGTGATATAAGCTTCTTTGCCAAAAAGATCCTGAGAATAATCTACGCTTCCATCTTCAGTCTTCGGAACATCAGCAAGATCAAATGTTGTAACCTTGAACATCTGATTAGATCCTTCACAATCAGAGTTAGTCATTATAGGTGTATGAACATAAGTATAGTTATTCTTCTGGAAATACTCATGTATTCCTGCAGCTGCAACAGATCTTATCTTGAATACAGCCTGGAAAAGCTTTGTTCTTGGACGAAGATAAGCCTGGCTTCTTAAAAATTCAACTGTATGTCTCTTAGGCTGAATAGGATAATCAGTAGGGCAATCGCCGATAAGTGTGATACTCTCTGGCTTAAGCTCGTACTCCTGCTTACCATTAGACTCAACAAGAGTTCCCTTTACTTCAACAGCTGATCCCGGACGGATCTTTGTGATACTGTCAAAATTTGAAAGTTCCTTTGTATATACAACCTGAAGTGTATTAACAGATGTTCCATCATAAAAATCTATAAATCCGAACTCTTTCTGGTCACGATTATTTCGAACCCAGCCCTCAAGTTCCACTGTATCTCCAATTTTTTTGGTCTTAAAAACATCAATTAAATCCATACTGCTCCTTTCCTCCCACTATTCGTGAAGAGTATTTTATATATTTATTTATTCTTTTAGAATATTATTCTGCTGATGAATCTGTAGAAGCATCTTCTGATGCCTCTTCTGCAGCCTGTTCTTCTTCAAGTTCTGAAGCTTCTACTTCAACCATCACTGCGTTTTCTGCAAGGAAATCCTGTGCCTTTTCAGCTGTAAGCTGCTCAGCCTCAAGTTCTCTTACATCTCTGCCATAAGTTGTAGTGTAGAATTCTACAAAAGAGTCTACATCTGTATATCCGGCCTGAGTTGCAATATCAAGAAGTTCTGATTCGATTTCTTCATCTGTGATCTCAATACCTTCTGCATCAACAATTGCTCTTTCAAGGAATATATATTTGAGCTGCTCAATAGCCTGATCATGCTTGTATGTCTCTACTTCTTCTGCTGCAATACCAAAATTCTGACTGATATAATCATCTACTGATGTATATGTTACTCCATAATAGTAGCTGTACATCTGCATGTAATACTCAATAGTATCTTCATAATCAGCTATAAATCTGTCTACGAGAACCTCTGGGAATTCCTCAACGAAAGTTGCATTATCATAAGCCATCTCAAGAGCTGATGAACTTGCTGTTTCTTTGTTCTCCTCTTCAGCCTGTGCAATAAGATCTTCCTTGATATATGCAAGAAGACTTTCCTTATCTGTTACGCCTTCGATTCCAAGAGCTGTAACTTCTTCCTCGCTATATGAAGGAGCTGATATTGAATTGATCGTAACTGTAAATACAACATCTACGCCTGCAAGCTCCTCTGCGCCATAATCTTCAGGGAAAGTAAGATTTACATCAACAGTTGAACCTACTTCTGCGCCAATAAGACCATCTTCAAATCCAGGAATAAAAGTTCCTGAACCTATTACAAGATCATATCCTGAGTCTGTACCGCCATCAAAAGCCTCAAGTGTATCAGCATACTTACCTACATAGTCGATATTGGCTGTATCACCAAGCTGTACATCTGTACGATCAGTAACCTCTGTTGCAGTAAATGATGATGAATATGATGATAACAAGGTTTCCTGTACATCCTCATCAGTTACATCTACGATCGGAACCTTAACTTCAAGGCCCTTATATTCTCCAAGTGTTACATAATCACTTGCAGTGTAATATGATAAGTAACCATCCTCAGTAAGAGGTACTACAGATTCCTCGGTTGTGGCTGAATCACTAACAGTTCCCTGAAGTGCCTCTGTATCTACGCTTCCGGAAAGTGAAGCTGATGCAGCTGCACTGCTGGATGCAGTTGAATTTGTCTCAGCTGTATTACCGCATCCTGCAAGTAATGCCCCGCTTAAAACTGTAGTCATTATGATAGTCAGTTTCTTTTTCATAATTAAAAATCCCTTCTTTTGTTGCCTGTCGGCAGTATATGCTCAGCCTAAGCTGAAATAAGATTCGAAATACACGTAATATAAATCTTTTTATGCAAGTCAACTTCATCCATATTACCATACCTTAACTTCTTGTGAAAGTTAAAATGAATATAGGAAAAAAATTTTTATTAAATATGTAGGGTAAGCGTTGCCTGATTATTTCAAAAATGTTAATATGTACTACGCACCAACTATTTTTAGTTAATTATCTGGGAGGTTAAGTTTTGAACGCACTTAAAGAAAATTGGAAAGTAGCTATAGTAGACGCGCTTGTCCTTGTATTTGTAGTAGTATTTTTTGTAATAGGTCTTTCGGCTCTTGCAATAGTATTTCTTATTCTTGGAATTGCAGGAACTGTACTTTATTTTGTAGGTTCAAAGAGACTTGCACAAAAAGAAGAACAGGATAGACAGATTGATGCTGCAAAGCAGTCAGTTACAATGTTCATCATCAGCAAGAAGAAGATGAGAATGAGCGAAGCGGGTCTTCCTGCAGCAGCACTTGAATCTGTTTCCAAACTTGCACGTCGTCAGAAGCTTCCGATCCTTAAAGTCAAGGTAGGACCACAGGTTATGAACCTTATCTGCGAGCCGACAATTTTTGATTCTGTTCCTGTTAAGAAAGAAGTTAAGGCTACAGTATCAGGTCTTTATGTAACTTATGTTAAGGGTCTTCACGGCAACAAGGGTGTTAAGAAGGCAGAAGAAAAGAAGGGCTTTTGGAAGAGAACACTTGAAAAAGCCCAGGAAAAGGCTGGAAATAAGCAGATCAAATAATCAGTTATCGGTTTTATTCTGATCTATAATTTGAAAATTCATTTGTGATGATCTGTAATCTGAGATTAGTTACAGATCACACAAGCTCTACATCAATTTGAATATCTGAATTTGAAGTCACCTGGCCATCCATTTCAAGCACATACTTGACATGGGCGTGCAGGTGATTTTTTTCTTCAATAACATCAAGGATATCTGTCTTAACCTTCATATCCATAGCGCCATATGGAGTATTGTAGGTCGATACATGGTCAATACCTTTTTCAAATACCATTACAGACGCAAATAATCCTTTTCTGACCATCTTCACTTTAGAAGGGGTGATCCTGAATGATGTTACAACCATCTCTCCTGATTCATCGCGGGACTCATCACCTTTTATGACATTAGTACCATCATCTAAAACATCCCATGTGCAGGTACCGTTTGTCTCGATTTTCTCAGGATTCTTCTCTCCCCTATCATGTATTCCTATAACAGCTATATTTGCTTTTCTTTCCATAATTAAACCTCATATTGCAAATGTAATGAACAACTAATTAAAAAATGATGTAGGTGTCAAAAGTACCTTTTGACACCTTATGACGGTCGGATTGTTCCGTTTCTACGAAACTCCCACAATCCTTACGTCATAAAATTGTTAAACAACAACTCAAAAATATTATACAATAATTCAATATTATTTTCATTAATAATGTTAAATTTTAAAAATGCTCCCGGAACCTTCATATAAGAAAGGCGCCGGAAGCATTTTTTAAGCTATTTTAGTTCAATTATTGTTGGCTTATATCTGTAATACCAGCTTAACCATAGATCATGGATTTTCATCAGCTGTTCTCATTAACATAGATACTGATCCTACTCTGAATAATTGAGACAACATCATCAACTGTCTTTTGATCATTAAAGTAAGCTGCTGCTTCTTCTGTTACTATATTAAGGATTTCTTCATCATATACGACATGGGCTGAAAGGGACTCAATAAAGCCAACCACATAATCTCTTTCTTCCTGGGTAAGAGGCGTGACTTCTATATCCTTACCGCCAATATAAGTTGTCTGTGTATATGTTTCCTCTTCTCCATCTTCATTGACCCATGTTGACGGTTTCATAGCTTCATCTGCCAGATCTTCAAATACGCTCTTCTTAACAGGGAATCCGCTGTACTCAGCTACTTTCTTCTGGAAGTCTTCAGTAAAGAGACTCTTTATAAATTCCCAGCAGCCTTCTTCTTTGGAAGTAGATGCGCTTATACACAGCTCATTATTAGGAATAATAGCACTTCCTGAAGCTCCGTCAGTAGGTAGTCCAATAAGTGTTACATCTTCACCGAATGTTCCTCTAAGAGAAGTCTGGTACTCACTAAAGGAACTCATGTACATAAGCTCTGCAAGAGCTTTATCTTTTCTCCAGTAATCAGAATAATCAAGTGAGTATACAGAGTTGTCTATCTCACTTGGGAACTCCTTCAAAAAAGCAAGGAATTCTTTGAATTCTTCTGAATCGAACTTGCACTCATGCTTATCCCAGTCAATATATGAGGATGCATTAAGATATATAGCCATTGTCATTACTGAATCTCTGGCATATCCTGGTCCAAACAGATCCTTGTAGGCTATGCCCTTGGAATCTGCTATCTGTTTCATATCATTAATCGTCCAGGAAGTCTTTCCACCAAGATCAGATGTAGCCGCTGCAACAGTATATACAGAAAATCCCGGAACAAGTGAATAAAGCTTTCCATCTCTTCTAAATGAATCGATTACATTAGTAAGGTAATCATCCATTACAAATTCGCTGTCAGCTTCAATAATCGGATCAAGATCCATAAACAATCCTTTTGAGATGTATGATTCCATAGGCATTTCGGTTGAAGCAATGATAATATCCGGAACATTACCGCCAACTATATCCGTATTGAGCTTGGTAACGCCTGCAGAATAGTCTGTATCTGTATCATACATTGAATAATCTTTTACAGAGATACGGTATTTAGGATTGGTCTTATTAAAATCAATTATAGCGCTTCTGATATTGTAATCCATCCAGTAGCAGCCAAGTGTGATCACTTCCTGAGACTTTGCCTCTTCTGCCGGCACCTTAACAATCTTCTTGAACTCATATTCAGTATTTTCTTCATTCATGACAAGAATAATATATTCTGTGTCTGAAACCTGAACAGCACCGCTAACATTGTCAGGATTTATATCTGAATCTATATAAGAACAGGAATATGTTACATCGCTGTCCCCAAAATTGTAGGTATAGATACCGGTGCTTGCAAGAAGCAAAAGGTCCGTAACTGTACCGGGATAGCAGCTTATATAATTACTCATACTTCCGGGGAATGATACATCGCCGCCCATCTTACCATCAGTAAGACTGAATTCCTTGAACTTATATCCTTCTTCCTCCCAATAATAAATATATAACTTATCATCTTTGGGAATTACCTCCTGGAAGTAGTCAAGTCCTGTATCAAACTTATTTACAAAGCTTCCATCACTATCTGAGAATAATGAGACTATTCCATCGCCATATGCAAGGATACCTTTTCCTTCCATATAAAAGATTCCTGAAAAACTTTCATTTGCTCCGTTCTCCGAAACAACTGCTTCATATTCAAGTTCACCGTCTGTATCATATTTATCTAAATAGTATATATCATAGCCATCCGAATCTTCGCTATATGAATACTCATCTTTGAGCACATAGACATTACCTTCTGCATCGCACTTTACATCACTTATATATACAGATCCTTCTCCGGATTCAGGCATTCCATTTATTTCAATCTGTTTTACATCAGATCCGTCATTCTTAAATCTTATGATTACATAATTACTGGTGTCATCAGTTTCATTATACGCACTTCCATAAGAAACGACATAATCGCCATAACCTGTCATGCTATATAAGCTTTCTGAATTTACTTCCTCAGAAAGTTCAAACTCTTCTTCCCTGAAAATATGATCATAATCAGCACTGCTATTAGAGTCTGAGGTGTCAGAACCCTTTTTTCCGCATCCGGTAAAAATAGTTGTTGTAAGTGCAAGGCATAAGATAAGACTAACTTGTTTTCTTGATTTTACCATTGCTTTTTCTCCTTTTTTGGTGAGATTGAAAGTCATATATCTTGTCATTTAACTTCTTTACAATATCTCTGGTTCTCCAGTTTCTATTGTTGTACCAGCTTACTACTATCCATACTAAAAGAAGGAAAGCTGCTACAAATAGTATAAGTTCAAGTACAACTATGATAGCAAGTATATCTTCCCAGCCTCTTGCGATATTTTCCCAATATGGATAGGAAAACTCAGTAAGCTGCATGGATCTTGAAGGAAATGATCTAAACACATTTATAAGCGAGGCAAAAGAAAATCTGGTCTTGGAATCAAGTACAACAATATCAGCATTATCTTTAAAGCCAAGCTTCTCTTTAACAAGACTTGTCGCATAATTCTCTACAGAATCCGGCATGATAAGTTCATAACAGGCAATTCCAGCTACCTCGTTAACATTTGTAGATACAATGCTCTGGCCTTGAGAACCTACTCTGCTGCCATAAGAAAGTGGTCCAACACTTCCTATAGAAGTACTGCTTCCAGAAGTATCACCTGACGATGTATCAGAAGATGATGTATAGGATGATGTACTTCCTGTATCTGTCGCCGAAGATGAATCTTCACTCCCCTGTTCTATCGTTTGGATCTGGCTTGAATCAAAACTACTTGAATCAACACTTCCATTTAAAACAAGTGTTTGAAAAGAGACAAATATTACCGGTTCACTAAGGCCGGCTGCTTTAGCTATCTTGCCGCTTTCTCTTCTTACTACACCGCAGATATAATGAGGTATACCATTTATATACACAGCCTGCCCTATGATATTATTGGATCCAAAGAGCTTCCAGGCAGTATCCTCGTCAATGACTACCTGATCTTTCATGTCACTTTCAGGATCAAAATAAGATCCTGTTACAAGCTGGACAGGATGCAGATAGAAGAACTTACCGCCAACTCCCATAGCTTTAACATCTACTGTAGTACTGCCATGAGCAAGAGTTACAGACCCGGGAGCACTATAGCTGTATATAAGCTCATCTCCCTCTTCTTTAAGAGCCGCTTCCTGCAAGGCTTTTAATATCTTGTAGTTGTACTCCTTAATGGCATTGGGAGTAACACTAAGTGAGTGATTAAAATAGATACTTATCTGTCCATAGCTTCCATCATCTGTCCAGGTTCTCCAACCGTTCTGATCAGGAAGTGAAGCTACCTTGGCACTTTTATATGCACCCAGAATAAAAGCCAGGAAAAGCACGACCACGAGTACTATGAGGCGCTTTGAATATGGTTTAAGCGCCTTTTTGACTTTAAACACATTTTTTTTAATCATATAAAACCCAGCTTACGAATTCGAATCCTGAAGTCTGACCTGATCACCTGATTGGATCGGAGCCGTGGAAGTAGTTATTACATATGAATAAGCTTCTATATTACCTGTTATTGCAGAGTTTGAATCATCAGAAGCTGTTACGGTCACATCTGCTCTTCTTGCTATGTAACGGTTTCCAAAAGGTGTGCTTCTGGATTCGAGGATCAGGATAAATTTGCCGTTATTATCTTCTCTTATAGCACTATTAGGTACGACCATATCATAAGTAACAGCATTCTCTCCAAGTACAAGGCTAAGACTCTGTCCTGCAGAAAGGTCTGAACCTGAAACTTCAAAGTTAAGAACCTTATGTCCGTTAGGATCAGTTGTATCATTAGTAATAGAAGTAAGTACTGCAGAAAGATCTGAATATGCCCATGCATTCTGAGCTGATGCAGCCTGGCCTACTTTAACCTTCTTAGCCTGCTCTGTTGTAACAGAAAAGCTCATTGTAAGGACCTGGCCCTCAAGCTGAATAGTTGCCATTGTCTCATTAGCCTTGGTATTCTCGCCTGCTTTATAAGCCAAATTAGTAATAGTTCCTGCAACGGGAGCATTTACAGTTGCACCTATAGCCGTCTCTTCAAGCTTATCAACCTTGGCCTGTGCCTGCTCATAATCAGTTCTTGCCTGAACCAGTTCTATCTCAGCTTTGATCTTGGCAAGGACTTCTGTCTTGGTCTTCTCTGCTTCAGTAAGCGCCTGGGCTGTCTGCTTCTTATTCTCTTCTGCAGATGCTATAAGGCCGTCATAGTAAGAGGCGTTTCTTGTTTCAAGATTTCCAAAATCGGCAAGCTTTGCTTTTTCTCTTTCTGCTACACCTTTTTTACTCTCTGCAACATATTTATTATCAATTGCCTCACGGTATGCGTTATATGCGCTTATAAAACTTTCAGAACTGTCTTCATAAACCTGTGCATCTGTTCCGTACATCGACTCAAATTCTGAAATTATAGTTTCATATTTAGTGATCTCTTCTGTAAGATCAGTGATCTGCTCTTCAAGAAGAGTCTGTTGATATACGATATCTGCATCAGACATCGTGGTTGTACCTGTAGTAGACTTATCTCTGTCTGAATCTGCAGTTACATATAAAGAAGCTATCTTCTTGTAGTATTCATATTCATCGATCTGTGCCTGGACATCAGTATCAGCCTGAAGTGCAGCACTATAATTATCATTAGCTTCAGAAAGTTCTTTTATGAATTTGTCAAAAGAAAGTGAAGCACCATTTCTTATAGAAGTAATATCCTCTGCAGGAATATCAGCCGAGAACATTGCAAGATCATATGCATCCTTGGCATCTTCTGCACTCTTTTTGGCAGTTTCAAGTTCTTCAGATTCTGCATCTTCTAGTGTATAAAGGACCTGATCCTTCTCAACTGTATCTCCAACTTTAACTTCAACTGTGGCAATCTTCCTTGTCTGCGTTATTACTACATCATAAGTACTACCAGCTGTAAGTGTTCCTGTTCCTCTTATTTGAGGAGATATCTCATTACTTGCAACATAGGCAGTTGCAACCTGAGGAAGAGTAACATTCATAATAGTATTAGAAAAAAGAGTCAGAAGAAGCAGTATAGCAAGAAACGCAATAGCTATATTTTTAATAGTATCTTTTCTCTTCTGAGCCCTATATTCCTCAGGAGTCATGCCCTTTGGAATTCTGGCATCTCTCTTCATCTTCTTGGCATTCATTCTTCTTGTCTCTTCTTCAAATGCCTTTTCAAGATCATCTGTATCATCTTCCAAGTCTTCATCTTCTATATATTCAGAATCTTCGAATTCATCCTGATCTACATTCTTACCAGATTTTTTACTCTTATTAGAAGATTTGCCAGAACTGTCTCTGTCAGTCTCTTCATTCACACTGCTCTTATCATGATCCGCATTATCATTAGAATTTTGATTTTCGTTATTACTGCTATTCATTTCCTCTTCTATCTCCATATTATCTGAATTATTCTTCAGGTCATTTACATCTTTTTCTTTATCTCTACTCATACTTCCTCCCCGTTTAACCTTTTACTCCGCCTTGATAAGTAATACCCTCTATCAGGTACTCTTCACCGTACATAAATACCAGCATTGGTAAGACCATATAGATAACTGCAACAGCAAACGCAAGTGAAATCTCTCCTGAATTGATCTTGGACAAGAATACCGAAAGCGGGTGCAGATAATCATCTGTCAGCAAAATAATTGGCTGCTCTACCATATTCCAATAGTCAATAAATATTAGAATTGCTATAGACACTATTCCGCCCTTGCAAAGCGGCATTGCTACATCTGTAAAAATGCTCCATTCATTGGCACCGTCTATTCTCGCAGCTTCAAGTACAGAAACAGGAATCCTCTTCATGAACTTGGTCAGCATATAAACAGCAAAGGGTGAGAATATACCCGGAAGCCATATTGCCCATCTGGTATCAAGAATATTAAGATATTCTGAAACAAGATAGTTAGGAACAAGTGTTACCTGGTATGGCATCATCATAATGATCACATATAGGAAGAAAATAACTTTTTTGACCCTTCCCGTGTATCTTGCAAAGCCATACGAAGCAAGTGATGACACCGCAAGCTGGAATATTACGATAGGAACTACATATATTACCGAATTCCAGAATTTAAACAAATAAGCAGGGCTCTTAAACAAAGCTACATAGTACTGGGACAAGGTGATAATATCCGGTATGAATTTAAGATTAACCGTCTTGGATACAAAAACCTTACCGCCTGTCTGAGTTGTTGCAAATATTGCTCCGTAGTTTGAACTAATCTCACTCGAAGCCATAAATGAATTGGTTATAGTAAGTACTATAGGAAGAAGGAATAATACAGCAAACAGGCCGCATATAGCCGTTCCTACTGCTATTTCAAGGATCTCAAATCTCTTTTTCCTCTTATGATCCCTTATAAACTTTCTGTATAGTGAAAGCTCTTTCCGGATCTCTGCTTTGGTGTAGGTGCGCTTTTCTTTGATCGCCTTTGGAGGTTTTGCGCCTTTAACGTCAAGCCATCTGTTCTGAGGAGCTCTCTCAACAATGCACTCTCTGTATTCAGTTGATGATTCATTATGCCTTATCATGAGTTCTCCACATCTTTACCAATACGTTCTTCTATTGTAAAAAGAACTGCTACGATCACTACCATAACTCCCGACATGAGGATTGCTGCCGCAGACAGATCCTGATAGTCGAGATTTCTGAATTTATTGTTCATATAATGCTGAAGTATATACAGCGACTCATACGGATAGTCACCTGTCATAAGATATATCTCTCTGAATACCTTGAAAGAATTGATAAGTGACATAAGCGCAACAAACACGATCGTAGATGACAGATACGTAAACTTAACATACCAAAAGGCCTGCCAGGAATTGGCATTTTCAAGCCTTGCAACTTCAAGCTGATCTTCCGGAACACTTGAAAGCGCTGCCATAAACAGGATCATGTTATATCCAAGATTCTTCCATAGGAAAAGAGCTATGATAACGATATAAGCCTGATCGGATTTGAGCCAGTCTATCTTGTCCACTCCAAAGATACCTATCACCTGGTTTACAAGGCCATTGTAGTGAAATAGCACCTGCCAGATAAGAACAATAGAAGCAATAGGAACCATCATAGGCGATAAGAACATGCTTCTAAATGCACTTCTTCCGGGGATCTTGTGTTCAAGTACTATGGCAAGGATAAGCGAGAGCACAACAGCAAGAGGAACCGCTATAGCTGAAAACTCCAAAGTGTGAAGTGCCGCCTTCTGAAAAGCTGCATTCCCAAGCACTCTTGAAAAGTTGCGAAGGCCGACAAAATCACACCTTGTTGGGTTATCAACAAGTGAATAGAAAATAACCACAGCAAAAGGTGCTCCAAAAAACAAAACTACGCCAATAAGACTAGGAATTATAAAGATAAAGGATGTAACCATATCTTTAAGCCTTACCGGAAGATATTTAGGTTGTGATGGTGATTTTTTTTGACGTTCGGAATAGGTCTCTGTCGTTTTCATACGAGCATTAGCCGACAAAAGATCGTTAAGCGATTTTAAAACTTTCAATTCTTCCCCTCTATGTTCACAGCTTACAAAATGTAAAGCCAAAACCCTTTTAAATAAAGTTAATAAAACCCACGTATATCGAACTTTCAATCCTTATTGTGAATAACAAAGTGAGCAAATAAGGTATTTATATTGAAAAGCAAAATGCAAACCTCAGATTAAAAGGCACATCCAGCCTTCAAATTATCTTATCACGAAACAATGAACAATTGCAATTTTCGTGATAAGATAATTGATTATTCGATAATCTCACTATACAAGAGCTTACTGAAAAATCGCTTAAAGAATCATATAAAGAAATTATTTTTTGTACTTATTATTTTCATTCCAAAGAGAACAATACATATATTTGGTATATATATTTGTGTTTATTTTAGTATTTATCAATCTTTCTTGTGCTCTCCCTGAGCATTACTTCGTAGGTCTTGAGCATTTTGTTGGATACATTTTCTCCGCCTATTTTCTGAAGAAGGGTTCTTGCTGCAACAGCTCCAAGATTCCTGTCATTAAAGTCAAGAGATGTAACAGCTGGCTCAGAGCCGCTAAGAAGTGTCGAGTTATAAAATGACGCTATCCTAAGATCCTCAGCAATTCTGATATGCTCATTCTTACAGATATCGATAACCCTGAGCGCATAAGTATCATCCATGCATATAAGGCAGTCCACATCAACCGTCAAAAGATATGACAGTATATCAGAAATTCTCTTATCAGTATTGATATCAAGGAAAATAATAGATGTATCAAGCGTTACACCTGCATCATGAAAGGCTTTTACAAAGCCGCCATACCTTGTTTTTGTAATTATATGATTGCTGGATCCTCCTATAAGCGCAATACGCTTATGACCCTGATGAATAAGTGCACTTGTAAGCTCTCTGCAGGCTTCAAAATGATCATTGTCTATCTGGACAACTTCATCATCTTCACTTGAACCGATACATACAAAGGGCACACCTGAGCTTTTTAGAAATCTTGTAGGCATGTCATTAACAAGTGTTCTTGTAAGAATGACGCCATCTATTTTGCCTTCTTCTACTACCCTTTTAAGATTTTCTATATGATCATTTACAAGAAGTGAGATCATGACATCATAGCCTTCATCAGACATAACCTCTACAATTCCTGTAAGTACATTCTGAAAATATGGCATCTCAACAAGTTCATAATCACCAGACCATGTAACTGCAATATTGTGTGTTGATCTTTGCGCAAAAGTCTTCTCCGCATTCCCATACGGTTTATAATTATACTTTTCAACATAGTCGTGAACTTTGTCGATTGTAGCCTTGCTGATACGTCCCTTCCCTGAAAGAGCTCTTGAAACTGTAGTCTTTGAAACACCAAGAGCCTCTGCAATATCACTTATTGTAAGCTTGTCTCTACCCATAATTTTCACCTTAACTCTCTTATTATTAATTCCAACATCCTTGCAATTTTATTACCTTGAGCAGCGCTGCTCCCATAACGCAACAAAACTGCGCAAAATTTTATATGTTCATATCTGTACTATAGCTAACAACGCTACAAAAGACAAGTTGTATAGATGCTGAAAATACGTTTACAAGATTGGTTATTATTACAAAAATCAGCATTTTACTATGCGCACCAATTGCGCAGCAACTACTATACCAATAAAATACTTGATTATGCTTTTTGCTTATGCTATATTTCATTTCGTGCATATCAGCACATTTTTGTGAATTCATTTCACAGATGGTAATTATGGCATATGCCTGATCATTGATTACCATTATTTTCCTAAATTTTGTTTGAAAGATCTTCAAACACCAAATTGGTGTCATTTTTGCGCCAGTACAAGGCTGTTAGTATTTATATTACTGCCTGGATATTAGGTTATTTGGAAATTATAAATCTGAAAGGAGTCATTTTTATTTTATGTTCAGCACCATTAAGGCAGGTGCCATCAATGGCATTCACAGCTATCTCATGCAGGTCGAAGTCGATGTATCAAATGGCCTTCCCTCTTTTAACATGGTCGGTCTTCCAAGCACAGAAGTAAGAGAAGCCCAGGAGCGCGTTAAGGTCGCTCTCAAAAATTCCGGAATCACGATTCCCTCATCTCATATCACGATCAACTTCTCTCCTGCTGATGTCAGAAAAGAAGGCGTAAGCGTAGATCTTCCTGTTGCCATAGGAATACTTGCATCACTTGGAGAAGTCAGTGAGGATAAACTCAAAGATACTATAATCATAGGCCAGCTGGGTCTTGACGGAGAAGTTAAAGGGATAAAAGGTGTTCTCCCTATCGTACGTACAGCAATAGAAAATGGCTGTAAAGTCTGTATCCTTCCCAAGGAAAATGCCATGGAAGGCGCTGTTGCAGGAAGCGGGATCAAGATCGTAGGAGTTTCATCGCTAGCAGAATGCGTAACATATCTTAATTCCAAGGATTCAGAAAAAGACCTGCTTATAAAGCCCACCGTTATAAATATTGATGAGCTTTTTGAAAAAGAAGCACTGTCTCTGGATGTAGACTTTGCAGACATCAATGGGCAGGCTGCCCTAAAAAGGGCTATGGAAGTTGCAGCTGCAGGTTTTCACCATGTTCTTATGGTAGGACCACCAGGCTCTGGTAAAAGCATGATCGCAAAAAGGCTACCAACTATTTTGCCTCCCTTATCCAAAGAAGAAAGTCTGGAAGTATCTACGATCTATTCGGTAGCAGGTCTTCTGCCTGCAGACAAAGCTCTTATCACTGAGCGGCCTTTTCAGTCACCACATCATTCAATAACTTCATCAGCTCTTACAGGAGGAGGACGAATCCCTCAGCCCGGCGTAATATCTCTTGCTCACAGAGGAGTTCTTTTTCTGGATGAGATTGCAGAATTTTCAAGGATTACGCTTGACCTTCTAAGGCAGCCCTTGGAAGATCAGGAGGTTCATATCGCAAGAGCAGGCGGTAACTTCACGTATCCTGCAAGCTTCATGCTGGTAGGCGCCATGAATCCATGTCCCTGCGGATACTATCCAGACAGAGGCAAGTGCAGATGTACCGAAAAGGACATTGCCCACTACCTGTCACATATATCAGGGCCCATTCTTGACAGGATAGATATATGCGTTGAAGCTCCAAAGATCGACTTTTCTGATCTTTCAAGTTCAAGTAGCGCCAACGAATCAAGTAAGACTATAAGAGAGCGCGTCATGAAGGCAAGAGACATTCAGAAGGAGCGTTTCAAAGGAACAAGCCTAAGGTTCAACAGCGATATGACTCCATCAGATATTTCCAAATACTGCGTCCTCGGCTTCAAAGAACAGCGCATGCTTGAAAGATTATACAAGCAGCTTGGTCTCTCCGCCCGCTCATATCACAGGATCATTAAGCTCGCAAGGACCATTGCCGATCTTGAAGCAAGCAACACTATCAAAGATGTGCATATCGCAGAAGCTGCGTGCTATAAAATGGCTGATCAGAAGTACTGGAGCTGATCAAATATAAGAAAGTAACAGGAAATAATATGACAGAACAAGAACTCATCGATTATTATATGCTCGTAAATGTATACGGGTTAGGCAAAAAATCTCTTCATAAACTTTTAAACACATATAAATCCGCAAGCGACATACTCGCACTTCCGGATAATGAGATAGATAAGATCCTGCCTGCAAAAACAGCAGAGAACTTTAAATATTCCAAAAAACATTGGAACAAAGAAAAAGAATACAAGAAAATGCTGGATATGCAGATCCGCATGATTCCGTATGATGATGAAGAATTCCCGGATAAGCTAAGGACCATACCGGATCCTCCAGCTTGTATATTTGTAAAGGGCAAGCTCCCTCAAAACGATATTCCATCTGTTTCCATAGTAGGAGCCAGAATGTGCAGTGAATACGGTAGATATGTTGCAAGGCAGTTCGGCCTTGAGCTAGCCGAAGCAGGAATCCAGATCATAAGTGGAATGGCACTTGGAGTTGACGGCATAAGCCAGAAAGCAGCCCTTAAAGCCGGCTATCCTTCATACGCAGTTCTTGGTTGCAGCCCTGAAATATGTTATCCGGACAGTAACCGTGATATCTACGACATGTTATGTCAAAACGGTGGTATAATTTCTGAATACAAGCCAGGTACAAGTCCGGAGGCACGTCTTTTTCCAATGCGCAACCGCATCATTTCAGGCCTTTCTGATATAGTACTGGTGATCGAAGCAAGAAAAAGGTCAGGAACCCAGATAACTGTTGATATGGCGCTAGAACAGGGCAAGGAAATATTCGCTGTCCCGGGCCGAATTACAGACAGGCTTTCAGATGGTTGCAACGAGCTTATAAGGCAAGGCGCAGGAATTGCGCTATCGCCTGACGACATCATTCAAAGCCTCGGAGATATCGTAACAAAGCCTATACCAGGCTCATCTAATGAACCTTCAGGAAGTAACTCATACAATAGCTTTAAAAATCTTTCTCCTTTGGAAAAAAATGTTCTTGATGTAATGGATATCTATCCCATGTCCGCAACCCAGATTGCTGAACTCTTGGAAAAGAACAAAATAAAAGAGCCTGTAAGCGTAATACTCCAGACTCTTACCATGATGCAGATCAATGGTTTTATTGAAAGCAAAGGCTCTTACTATGTCAAAAAAGTAAGATAAAAAAGACATTTCATGCAGTCTATGCTTATGTCTTGTACTTTATTAAAACTATAAAAAGACCATCATCTAATTGGCACATACCCTCTTTACTAAGCATCCGGTAAAGAAAATACATATCATTTAGATGATGGCCTTTTATCTTATCACTTATTGGTAGTATCGATCACATTGCCGCAATATTCACACTTAACTATTGTATTGTCAGGAAGTGACCTTGTTGCGCCGCAGCACGAACATGTAACTGTTCTGTATCCCTGATCTGAATATTTTCTGATCCTGTCGGGAAAAGAAATTCGGCCTGATGCATCATCAATTATAATATTGCCAAAATATCCTCGATCAGCATATCTGTGAATCCTATCAAGAGTTTCATCATAAGGTTCACCCGTACTGTCTGCAAGTCTTCTGACAGAGCCAGTCTCATCATGCTGAAGAAAACCAATGTATCTTCTGAAGTGGCGAATGCTGTATAAATGATGTGTTCCTGAACCAATTCCAAAAAGACCAATTATAGCAGAAAGAGCTATAAGAAGGCCTTCCATGATCATATCGTTAAGGTCATATCTGACCCATCTGTATGTAATATCACATACAAGATTTATGATTCCATAAGCGCATAAGCATACGCCTATAGCAATTTCATACTTACCAATGCGCTCCAATACAAGAACGCGTGCCTTGGCCGCGCTCTGCTTTATTACCCCTACCCTGCTTTCCATATATCCTCCCTCTTAGGATTCCATCAGATTACCCCTTTGAAATCTAATGGAACATCTTCATCTGCATTGTATCAGGATCCTGTGCGAACTGAATCGCCATCTCTCTTGATATTCTTCTGCTTTGATATAGCTGGATGATGGCTTCATCCATAGTCATCATGCCAAGCTTACGGTTAGTCTGCATTACCGTGATAAGCTGATGTGTCTTGCCTTCACGGATCATATTACGAACCGCGCTGTTAACATGCATTACTTCAAATGCTGCAACTCGCCCGCTTCCATCTGCAGTTGGAATGAGCTGCTGTGAAATAACAGCTTCAAGTACGTTGGCAAGCTGTATTCTTACCTGTTGCTGCTGATGTGGTGTAAATACATCAATTATACGGTCAACTGTTGTAGCAGCACCAATTGTATGAAGTGTAGAAAGAACCAGGTGACCGGTTTCTGCAGCAGTTATGGCTGTCTGAATAGTCTCAAGATCTCTCATCTCTCCTACAAGTATTACATCAGGATCTTCTCTGAGCGCCGCTCTTAAAGCTGCAGCATACGAATCAGAGTCAAGTCCTATCTCTCTTTGGTTAACTATAGATTTACTGTGGTGATACAAGTATTCTATAGGATCTTCAAGAGTTATAACATGTGCTTCTCTATTTCTATTGATAAGATCAATTATTGAAGCAAGAGTTGTGGATTTACCTGAACCGGTAGGCCCTGTAACAAGGATAAGTCCTCTCTTTCTCTGATACAGATCTATAACCGATGATGGTATTCCAAGCGTTTCTGCAGGAGGTACCTGTGTTGCAACAAGTCTTAGTGCGAGCGCAACAGATCCTCTTTGCTTAAAGACATTGACACGGAAACGTCCTATTCCTGCTATGGAAAAAGACATATCATGCTGGCCATGGGCTTCTAAAGACTCCTTCTGTCTCTCATTCATTATAGAATCAGCAATAGCCTGGGTATCCGGCGGCAGCATCTTACCATAATTATCAAGAGAAATAAGCTGCCCATTCACTCTCATCTTGGGTGGTATTCCTACTGTGATATGAACGTCGGATGCATTGGCCTCTTTGGCCGTTAGAAGAATATCGCGAATGTCTGCCATATATCTTTGACCTCATATTCATGATAAATAACTCTTGCCAATAAACGAAAAAATGTAATTATATTTTACTACAATACATGATATAAGTACAAACCAAAATTAAAATCATTCAGATGGTGTCAATTATGATCATTAATCAAGCAAAAATTCAGACAGGACAGCATTGCTTAATTCAAGGCCCTTCTCGGTGAGTTTAATATGATCATTTTCGATAACAATTAGTTCTTTATAACAAAGATCATCTATGATAGAGCCATATACTTCATTTATGCTTTGGCCAAATTTTTGTTCAAAAGCAGTTACTGAAACACCCTCATCCATTCTGAGCCCAAGGAACATAGTTTCTTCCATGCAGGCCTTTTTGCTTAGTTCTTCATGTTCTAAAAGAGGTCTATCCATTTCATTTTTATGTATATCAAAATCATACCAGTAGTTACAGTACTCATTTATATCATCTGTATTTGTAGATCTGACATCGTCTATCATCCCTGCTGCGCCGATTCCAAGGCCAAGATATTCTGCTCTCTTCCAGTAGGCTTT
>NZ_JAILQF010000035.1 GCF_024699075.1 Butyrivibrio sp. | reverse complement strand
CGCCTGCAGAAAGCGGACGGCAGCGGCACACAGACTCTGCGCGTCCATATCCCGGCCGGCATCGACAACGGCAAGTCTGTCCGACTTCGCGGCAAGGGACACATGTCCGCAGACGGCAGCCGCAAGGGCGACGTTCTGCTCAAAGTCACCGTTGAGGAGAGCAGGGAATTTACCAGAAAAGGACAGGATATCTACGCGACAGCGAGCGTTCCTTTCATGACAGCCGTCCTCGGCGGCTAGGCGGAGGTCCGTCTGCCCAACGGCAAAAAGATCGTCTGCAAGATTCCCAAAGGCACGGATGCAGGAAAGAAGATTCGTATCCGCGGTAAGGGAATTCATGCCGAAAAGAGCAGTGCACCGCCCGGTGATCTCTACGTCACTGTCCAGATCCAGGTTCCCAAAGACCTGACTGATGCGGAGATCCGCAAACTCCGTGAATTTGAGACGCTCTATAACGAGAGAACCGCCGACAGGGCGCACACTGCATAAAAAAACAGGACACATATCACCAAAATACAGGCATGCGCAAACCGCATAAAAATAGACATACATCACAAAATGCGGCGGTGCTCATCCGGCATAAAAAGCGCAAAAACAGTATAAACAGCTCATAAAAAACACCAGACAATAGCAATAAAAAGTAATAAAAAACCTCTGCGTCAAGATTCTGATATGATTCCCCTAAAGTAGACAATGGAAATAACCAAAGTCTGTTTTAGGGGGATTTTTTATGGGTAAAAGGAAACACTCCGTAGAGTGGATGATTGACAGAGTAAATGAATATCTTAATGGTAATGGGTCATATAATTCAATTGCCAATGATAATGGTATTAGTCGTACCGCACTTAGAGATTGGGTTGCCGCTTATCGACACCATGGAGCAGACGCATTTATAAAAAACACTGGTAATAAGAAATATGGCCGGGAGTTTAAGATATCCTGCGTAGAAGCAGTTATAAAAGGCGAATTATCCGTAATGGAATGTACCGCGAAATTTGGAATATCTGATCGAAGTACCCTGCGACACTGGATTTCAGAGTATAATGCCAATAGAGAGCTTAAAGACTATGATCCTAAGCGGGAGGTCTATATGGCAGAAGCACGAAGGAAAACCACTATCGAAGAACGCAAGGAAATTGTTAAATATTGTATCGAACATAATCGTGACTACAAAGGCACGGCTTCTTTGTATGATGTTTCATATGCTCAGGTCTATAGCTGGGTGAGGAAATATGATGCAAATGGGGAGGATGCTCTTGTTGACAAGCGAGGGCATCACAAAACGGATGATGAAATCGATGAACTGGACCGTCTACGCCGGGAAAATCTACGTCTTAAGAGGCAGCTCCAGGAAAGGGATATGGCAGTTGAACTGTTAAAAAAAGTGAGAGAACTGGAAAGGATGTGAGACTCGGCAGAACCAGATCAGAGTGTAAATATACAACAATACAATCTTTCTATAAAGAAAAGCATTGGAGCATAAACTGGATGTGTAAGACGCTGGGTGTATCACACGCAGCTTATTACAAATGGTTTCACAGAGAAGTTCCAGAACAAGAATTGGAAGACCATAGAATTGCTGAGCTTATCAGAGAATACGATGATCGCTTTGGTCATATCCTTGGATACAGACGGATGACTCTCTGGATTAACCACTTCAATGGGACTGATTATAAAGTTAAGCGCATACACAGGATCATGAAGGCTATTGGAGTTCATGCGATTATTCGTGCGAAAAGAAAGAAGTATGAACCTTCAACTCCAGAAACTGTTGCAGAGAACACGCTCAAAAGAGACTTTCACGCAAACAAACCTAATGAAAAATGGACAACTGATGTTACTGAGTTTAAGATCCCTGAAGCTAATAAGAAACTGTATCTGAGTGCCATCCTTGATCTTTATGACAGAACGCCGGTATCTTATGTTATCAGTACAAGAAATGATAATGCACTCGTATTTAAAACGTTTGACAAAGCAATAGCTGAAAATCCTGATGCCGCCCCACTTTTTCATTCAGATCGTGGATTTCAGTACACCAGTAAAGTCTTTAAAATGAAGTTACAAGAACAAGGAATGGAACAGTCAATGTCTCGAGTAGGACACTGCATAGATAATGGACCGACTGAAGGATTCTGGGGCATCATCAAGACTGAAATGTACTGCATGTTTGATATAACTGATGAAACTTCACTAAGGAACGCCATAGAGAAATACATGTACTTTTATACCAACGAAAGGCCACAGGAAAGATTCGGTGGAAAGACGCCTGCCCAGGTACGTAATGAAGCAATGCTTACAGATAAGCCTACTGATTATCCCATTCCTGAGAATAAGCGTATCCAGAAGTATAAAGCTAAATGGGCAGCTTAACAAAAGAATAGAAATGAATCCAGAGGCTACTGACCTTGAATAAAGTGCGCCAAGCGCACAAATATCCTTGATCTGCTTGACTACAGATAAAGTAGTCATTAAGCAGACCAAGGATTATAGTGACAGTTCAAACTGTCACCATTTCCAAATCTATATGATTTTAGCATCTAAAAAGGTGACCACCTCTAATGAAGTGATCACCTTTTCTCTTGACTTATTTTGTTTATTTGGCCTATCTACTTGACAGACCCCTGTTCAGTGATCGCTCCGCTGGGTAATTCGTTATTATTTCTTCTTGCCGTTAACAGCATCCTTGAGGGCCTTACCAGCCTTGAACTTAGGAGCAACTGCTGCAGGAATCTTTATAGTAGCGCCTGTCTGAGGGTTCTTACCATTTCTTGCTGCTCTCTTAACTGTTTCGAATGTTCCAAAGCCAACAAGCTGTACTTTACCCTTTTTCTTGAGTGTCTTAGTTACAGCATCAACCAATGCCTTAACTGCTTTTTCAGAATCTTTCTTTGAAAGACCTGTCTGCTTTGCGATTGCATCAACGAGTTCTGCTTTGTTCATCTGTTTTTCCTCCGTCTTTTATTAGGATTTATAACAACTAAGCACATTCTAGCACTATATAATCAGAAAAACAAGCACAAATAAACGATTTGAGATAAAATATTCGGAATTTTTTACTATATGACTGGATTTGTACAATTATTGCTTTCGAAAAGCACTTATATACAAGGAATAGGAGCTTAGTAGTATAATGATTTTTGGTATAGATTGCCTGTTGTAACATAAGCATGATTTATTTCTAAAATAAGGTGTTGACTTTGCCCTTGTGGCAGCCCTTAACATATGAGCTGACAGTATAAAACACAAGTCTTGAAAGCTGAAAATAATTATGCTTGAGTTTTATTTTGATAATTGATATTAATTATTTGAGAAAATCTGATGCGTAAATGCGGAGAGATATTCTGAATTTGATCAAGAATCATTACGTTTATTTGACATAAAAAAGGAAGATTTAAATGATTTGTATTATTTGTGCTCTATATCCTGAAGCGCAGCCTTTTATAAAAGCACTGGAGCTAAAGCAGGATAAAGCAAATAAATATTATAAAAAGTATAATAATGATGAAAAAGATATATGTCTGTATATAACAGGACCAGGACCTTTGAATGCGGCTACGGCGGTAGGTTATGTTTTTTCAGAAAATGAAACTTGTCTTGATAGTATTTTGATGCTTAATATTGGTAGCTGTGCTCTTATCAGTAAAGGAGATACCGGATCCAAGGGACTTTATCTTTGTAATAAACTGGTTAATATAGACAGTGGAAGAGCTTTTTATCCGGATATGCTATTAAGATCTGATCTTGATGAAGCCATGATCCTAACAGGAAGTAAGATATATGAAGCTGAAAATGGGCTTGATCAAGGCTTTTGGGACGTTTCAAAAGATCCTTATGGTGAATACTCAACTACTGTTTTGTATGACATGGAGGGAGCTGCTGTTTATGAAGCAGCATCACATTTTATAGGACCTCATCAGATGCATTTTCTTAAATTTGTGACAGATAAGGGAGATGGCAGAATAACGGCAGATTCTGTCAGATCAAAGGCAGAGGATTCTTTAGACGAAGTTATCAATTATATTGAAATGCTTAAGGATCATAATCATTTTTTGGATGATACAAGTATAGATAATGCTGAAGAAAGTCGGCTTTGTAAAGAACTTCACGCGTCAGTATCTATGCAGTTTCAGATAAGGCAGCTTTTAAGATATGCAGATGTAGCAGGGATAGACTATAATACAATGCTTTCAGATCTGCGAAATAAGCAAATGCTTCCTTGTAAAGATAAGCGGCAGGGCCTGAGAATCCTTGAAATAATAAGGAAATATATATCAGACGGAGATGTGATTGATAAACACTCCGAGAGTATGCACAGGGATTTTGTTTGGAAGAGAGATTTATAGTGATTAATATAGAGAGATCCTTTGGAGGTAGCGTTCAGGGTGCCTTCAAACATATTTATATAGAAAAAGAAATACTTAATAACCAAAGAGTAAAGTCAATCATAGAACACTTTCCAGATTCTCGTATTATTGTGATCGATCATTATAAAGATGTTTTTAACAGAAAGAGGCAGGATTTTATTCTTCAGCATTCATCAAGGAATCTGATCCTTGCTGCTAAAAAAGGACGTCTTGTGTATGATGGAGCACCGGTTTGTCAGGATTTTGGTAATAGCCACTTTTATTATACTTCTTGTATAATGAACTGCCTGTATGACTGCGAATATTGCTATCTGAAGGGAATGTATCCGTCAGGAAATCTTGTTATATTTGTAAATATTGAAGATATTTTTAAAGAGGTTGAAGAGCTCTTAGAAAAGTTTCCTGTGTATCTGTGCGTATCTTACGATACTGATCTTATGGCAATCGATAATCTTACAGGATTTGTTCTGGAATGGACAGAATTTACTAAAAAACACAAGAATCTGACAATAGAGATACGTACAAAGTGTGGCAGAAAAGATCTTAATATAGAGCCTTGCGACAGAGTGATCTTTGCATGGACAATTTCACCTGAACCGGTAATAGCAAAGTTTGAGCATGGTTCTGCCAGTATGAGGCAAAGGCTTGAAGCGGCGTCACATTATCTTGAAAGCGGATGGCCTGTCAGACTTTGCTTTGATCCTATGATATATATACCTTCATGGAAAGATATATATGGAAAAATGATACGGGATGTTCAAAAATCAATCGATATGGTTAAAATCAGGGATTTTAGCGTTGGAAGCTTTAGAATATCAGAATCTTATCTTAAGAAGATGAGAAAAGCAATGCCATTATCAGCGGCTGTTCAGTATCCATTTGTACTTGATGAAGGATACTATCATTATCCTGATGATCTTGTTGATGAGATGGAGATTTTTTTGACAGGCGAGATAAGAAAAATATGTCCTGATGCTGAAATATTCAGATGGGCGGAATGATCAGTAATACTTATTAAAGGAGTAGTATGAGCGAAAATAAAAATGTCATTCTTACAGGTGCATCATCAGGCATAGGAGAGAAGATTGCTCTTATGCTTTGCTCTACGGGATACAGAGTTTTTGGTATTGGAAGAGACTTTGAAAAGACAGACAAGGAGCTTTTAAATAATTCATTATTTGAAAAAATAGTCTGTGATATTACCGATACTAAAGATCTTACATATAAAGTCAAAGAGATCAGGAAGGAAGCGGAGATTGGCATTTTGATCAATAATGCAGGATGCGCCTGGTATGGACTTCATGAGGAGATTGGTCCTGATAAAATCAGTAAAATGGTAAGAACCAATCTTGAAGCTCCAATGATACTTGCACAGATGCTTCTAAGAGACTTTAAGAAAAATGGTGGAACTATCATAAACATCTCATCTGTAACTGCGATTTCATCTTCAAATCCTCATGGCGCAGCTTATGGTGCCATAAAGGCGGGACTTCTTAGTTTTGGTAACAGCATTTTTGAAGAAGCAAGAAAATACGGCGTAAGAGTCACAACTATAATGCCTGATATGACAAGAACAAATCTATACAGAAACGCTGACTTTGAAGCGGATGATGCGGTAGATGCAGGCCTTGATCCAAAAGAGGTTGCAGAAGCGGTAAAGTATATCCTTGAAAGACCTTACGGAGTAGCGATACCTCAGATGGTTATAAGACCTCAGCTTCACAGAATAAAAAGAAAATAAAATAATCAAATTGCAAGGGAAGTAACTTATTAGTAAGCGAGAAGTTTGAGTATAAAAAAGGCAGTACATGAAATTCATGTACTGCCTTTTGAATGTCTGTGTTTAAACAGGTGGATTAGTTGTTGAGTTCAACTTCATCCCATGTATCACGAGGAACAAGAGCTACATATGTCTTACCTGTGTTGATCTGGAGCTCCTGTGAGTAAGAAGAATCTGTGAAGTAGTATGTAAGAGCATCCTGTGATCCCTTGATCCAGTAGATCGGGATGCACTGACCCTTTGTAAGGTAGTAACCTGTGCACTCTTCACCACTATCAAGATAGTTGTATACGAGGTATCCGTTCTCATCGAGCTGTGAGTGGCTTGTATTCTGAAGGATTACATTATCGAATGCAAGTGGCTCATCATCTTCAGCATCGAGATGGATTTCACCATATTCATAGTATTCATACATCTGTGTCTCTTCGTTGTACTTAAGAGTTGAGCTGTTGTGATAGAAAGGAAGAACAACTTCTGTAACGTCAGAAACTTCTGTTCCCTCTGCTGAAAGATCTACTGTTGTACCATAATCTGTAAAGTAGAACTTCTCGCCATCATCAAAACGATTCTCATTGTATGTTGTTGAGATGCTTGAATTTGAGAATGCACTGTCAAGATCTCCTGATACGATATACTCTGTAAACTCACGTGACTTACCATTGTTTACACGAGAGAAGATACCTGAGAAGTGATCTGCGAAGAGATCCTGTGCGAAGTAGCTGTCGTTGTAGTAAGGACCACCATCGTGGCAAAGTACTGCGTTGAACTCAGCAGCAAGTACGATGTTTGTAGGTCTTGTACTTCTGATACTTCCGAGCTGTTCAATAGACTCCCAGTCCTTGAAGATGCACATAAGACGTGTGATACGGTTGTTCTTAGTGCTGTTCATAAGCTCATAAACGATGTCTGCTTCAGCTGTTCCGTAGTGAGGAAGAGCTGTAAGTTCGTTGTCAACCATAACAGCGATAGGACGCTGGTCTTTTAAAGACTCGTCGATAGGCTCGCCTGTTAGTTCGCTAAGGTACATTCCTTCAGGAACTTCGGTTGTTGCAACTTCTTCTGCGACCTCTTCAGTAGAAGTCTCTGTTGTAGCTGAAACAGTAGGTGTTTCAACTGCAGTTGCTGATGATCCGATACCAGATGTCTGAGTGCTGTCATCTGAACCACATCCTGCGATCATAGCTGCACAAAGACCTGTTACAAAAAGAGAAGCAAATCTTTTTTTCATAATCAATACTCTTTCTGACTGCCGTTTAGTAAAATAGGGGAAGACAGTCCGTTTAGTTTTGTGGCAGGAAAAAACCTGCCTATCTATTTTACCAAAAACAAATTTATGGTACAACCTTTATCTGAAATTAAACTGAAAATAAACTATTTAGGTACGATGCATGGTCCGTGGCAGTGTGGTAAAAAGGATTTTACAAGTACTGCCCCCATGCATGGATGCATGGTTTGGGGCAGTGTGGTAGAATGTTAAAGTAAAACAATAAATAGTGAGGCGTACCATGAGTAATATTACAGATAATCTAGATGCAGTTGAAAAGAAGATTCAGGCAGCATGTGACAGAGCACAAAGGTCTCGTGATTCTGTAACACTTATAGCTGTAAGTAAGACCAAGCCGGTATCTGATATAAGAGAGGCTATGGATTACGGAATAAAAGTTTTTGGAGAAAATAAAGTTCAGGAGCTTCGTGATAAGACTTCCAAGATCAAGGAAGATCTTCACTGGCATATGATCGGACATCTTCAGAATAACAAAGTTAAATATCTTCCGGGTATGGTAGATATGATACATTCTGTAGATAATCTAAAGCTTGCACAGGAGATAGAGAAGCAGGCAGCAAAGCATGATATTGTTATGGATATTTTGTGCGAAGTGAATATGGCAGGAGAAGACACCAAATTTGGTCTTACTCCCGAAGAATGTATACCATTTGTAGACTCTATCAAAGACTTTGAACATATAAGAATACGTGGTCTTATGACTATTGCTCCTTATACAGAAGATCCGGAGTCTAACAGACAGTATTTTAAAGGACTTAGAGAACTTCTTAATAAAGCTAATGAGATGAAGCTTACTAAAGAGCCTATGGATACTCTTTCAATGGGTATGACCGGCGATTATGAGGTTGCAGTAGAAGAGGGCGCAACACTTATACGTGTTGGCACAGGAATTTTCGGCGAAAGAAATTATGCTGTATAATTAAAATGATGCAAGGGTCAAAAGTCATTTCGATTCGAGCTTGCTCGAAATCGAATATGAATTTATGACCCGCAAAACATGAGCAAAGTAGCACGTAGTGCGGATTTGCGAATGTTTTAGGGCGCAAGACATCCGGGGGATGTCTGTTTTGCGCCGACCGGAGTGGAACGTAGATGTGAGAGTTTCGAAGAAACGGAACAATCCGTTAGTCATAAGGTGTCAAAAGGAACTTTTGACACCTACCTCATAATATTTGAATAATACCAATATAAGTGAGATAGAGCTGCGTTAGCATCGATTTTATAACGAGCAAAAAGCGAAGCGTTTGCGAGTTTAATAAAGGAGGATAGCTGAAATACAATGAAAAAATATATTAAAGCAATAGAAATAATCCTGCTAGCCTTAATAACAGATTATTTATTTCTTCTATCATGTCTAACGGGTGTATGGGGCTTTTTGCTTCTACTTATCCTGCTTCCGTTTTTGTGCAGTATTTTGTTTTATATGATCATTCAGTCTCCATCGTCAAAAGAGAAAGTGGTTTTCACTCTATTCCGGCTGGTATTATTGTTTGCTTTGGCGAGATTTTTTGATACGAGATATCTCGGAGGCGAAGAAGGAATATTCTTAAGCTATG
>NZ_JAILQF010000009.1 GCF_024699075.1 Butyrivibrio sp. | reverse complement strand
TTTAAAAGGATCCAGAGGATTCTCACCAATGAATTCTGTGTAAATATCGCTTATCTTAAGTATCTCACAGACCGTCAGAAGAGCTTCGGCGCTGGGGGTAGTGTTCCCTTTCTCCCAGGCACTGATTCCTGCGTTGGTAATGACGATATTGTGCTCTGCAAGCTGCCTGGCAAGATCTATCTGGGATAACTTCATCGCTTTGCGATGTTTTGCAATAACTTTACCTATGTCTTTCTTCATACTTTAACCTCATGTCGCGAGCAAAGCGAGTGACTAATGGTTCAAATTGGTGGAGCTCGCGACACCAATTTGGGTTTGAAAGTGGAACACTTTCAAACTTTCCTTTCTGCTTTTGCAATAGCTGTTATAAGGAAATGATGAAATCTAAAATCCAGTTCAATGCCCTTAGCAGAATGTACGTGTGCAAGGAGTGCTATCATTTGGAATTTACTTTCAAGTCTATAATCAAAACATAACATATTTTCTTATACAATTCAATCTATAATTGAATTAGTGTGTTGTACAACGTATAATATCAATGTATAGTAGATTGTACATGCTTAGCAATTGGAAAAATCAATTATAGATTTAAAGCTAAGCAAGAAGGCTAAGCAAGAAGTAGTAACTGTTTTAAAAGCAAACAAAATTCAGGCATAAAGCTTGCAAAGGCTAAGCTGGTATTAGTTGGCAAAGTGCTGAATAAAAGATAGTTGGGGGTGAGTAAATGCTATAGAGATGACTGATTATAAAGATGTATACCGATAGTGGAGGCCTCAGTGTCGGCATACTAATATTCATAGTTTTTTAATTGTAAGGCTTTTTGTATGATGCTATCATTAAAGGAGAGTTATAAAGTTAATGGGAGAGTTAGAAGCAAGCACCAATGACAAGAATCAGCGAGATATTAATAAAATCGTTGACAACATGGATCTGTTTGACGATGATCTGATGGCATTGGTTTTCAAGAAAAATATACCGGCAACAGAGCTGGTACTTAGTATCATTTTTGGAAGGAAAATAACCGTAAAAAGCGTTTATACTCAGGATGAGATGCGAAGCCCTGAAATTGGTGGACGAGACATTGCTCTTGATATCCATGCTTTAGATTCTGATGGTACTGAATTTAATGTAGAAGTTCAAGGTAATTCAGAAGGAGCACATGTAAGAAGAACACGTTTTCATAGTGCTGTTATGGATTCAAGGATGCTGAAAGAAGGTGATCCATTCAAGGCTCTAAAGGATTCATATGTGATATTCTTCTATAAGCATGATAAGTTTGGTAAAGGATTGCCGCTGTACCATGTGGAACGAGTGGTTCTTGAAACAGATAGTCTGTTTAATGATGGATCACATATTATTTATGTTAATGGTAAATATAAAGGTAACGATGAGATAGGAAGGCTGATAGAAGACTTCCATTCAAAGAATGCAAAGAATATGCATTTTAAACTCTTGGCAGATGGACTCCATCATTACAAGGAAACAGAGAAAGGTCGTGATATTGTGTGTGAAAAAGTTGAAAGATATGCAAAAAAACGTGTCGAAGAGAATAGAATAAAGACATTGACGCAGAATGTTAAAGTGCTAATGAAAAACACTTCTTTTACAATGGAACAGGCGTTTGATAGTTTGGAGATTTCAAAGGCTGATAGAATAATTATTTCTGAACAACTTGAAGTGTAACGTTCATATTAGTATACGCATTATAATGTGTTTGGATGGCGGTAGATCTTAAAGATCTACTGCTTTATTTTTATGTTGACTATTACGTTACGTAATAGTTTATATTTGTAATCACAAGAAGATAAATGTTTGCGAGGTTTATACGATACAAGCAGTAATCAGATTATCAAAGTGTTTTCAAACAAATACATATGAATTAGAAATGACCTATCAAGGAGAAGACTAATGAAACTAAATAGATTATTTTCACCGGATATCTATACTAAAATCATGTTTGCAGATATGGACAAGAAAGATGATATCTACCGCTACGAAATGATGATGCCATTTAAGGGGAAGTGGGATATGTATCATATTCCTATGAAGCCTACGCATCCCGGAGGTTACGATATCATTATGGCCAATAACAGACTGGGACTTATGCCTCCTTCTGAAATTGATATTAATTATAAAGATAGTATTGAAGCGCTATATGATGAGGTTATCTGGGATTCATGCACGAAAGC
>NZ_JAILQF010000050.1 GCF_024699075.1 Butyrivibrio sp. | reverse complement strand
AACTTAAAAATCTGTATTTCTGATACATAGGGATAGTCTACCCTTTTTTAGGACTAAATCCCGCCTGTTCTGGGCATCCATTTCAAAAAATCGGATTATGGATCAGATTTCAGGAAATTAAGTTGTCATGAATAATTCAGGTTGATTATTATATCACAAATTATGGTTAATCGTCTTATTTGATACTAATTTTCGTTGCATCAAAAAAGGAGCAGTCGCTCCTCTTTTCTAATTACTATCCTATTGTCAAAATATAGCTCAATAAAAGCTACAGCCCGCTGACTGTAGCTTAATTCCTTTACAAAAGGGAATCTACTCTAAATATCTATTCCATATATATGAATACTCAGGCATATTAGCATAATACTCATTGTCGTAAGACGACTTAACCCATTTATTATATGTGCCAACAGGAAGGTCAAATCCACTATCATTTTCACAATTTACACCCTGTGTAGGATCTACCATTATCCATTCTTTTTCATCAGATAGATATATAAACGTACATGCATGCGCTCCGTTCTTTGTTTTTACCGTTATTACAACAGCCGGAATTGAAAGATAATTCATAACTGCCTGATAAGTAGTTGCAAACCCCTCACAGACCGCAGCTCTATTTCTTACGTAATTTAATATCGAATGTGATGGAATATCCGGATAACTTATCATGCTGCCATCACCTTTACTAGAATCATAATATACATCTTTTGAAATGCGATGGTACACTTTCAAAGCAGCTTCTCTACATCCACTAGCATTTGTAATACCGTCAGCCAGTCTCTTGATCTCATCTTCAATCTTTTGAACATAAAAGCAACGAAAGTCCCCCCTCGCACACTCTGCATCTATAATAGGTGTAATAATACCAACCTGAGAGTTTCCGCCAGTCCTGTATTTATCTACAAAGAAGAAAAGAGGATGATCTGCGTATACTGCCTGCAAAACTCTTAATGCTTCATTCCATGATAATTGATATTTTGCGAAATCAAACTCTTCAAATTTCCAGTAACGTTTCTTGTTAATCGGATCTTCAAAAGTGTATTCTGCATCCGTTGGATTTAAGTAAAAGTTCTTTAAACGATATTCTAGGGTAAGATAGAACTTTTCCATACTTTCGGCTTTAGGTAATTCTCCAATTTCTCTTAATGCATAGTTAGTAGAACATGCGTCAACTAAACCTAGTTTTTCTCTAACAACGACCATGTGTCACCTCTGAAATCCCCTTAAAAGGATCTATTCCTCTTTTATTTATGGCTTCCTATTCTCAGCTAAATTATCTCTCATAGAATACATATAAGAATATATCTATATTATAAACATTAATCACATCTATGCTATATCTCTTTTCCTAAATATAAGTTCAGACCTCACCCCACATCCACCTTACTGGTCTTCTTGATATACTTAGCCGGTATCGGGGGATCCCGGTGCCATGTGATGCTCATAGGTCTGCTGCCGTAATGACTTACATATTTAGCAGTGCCCAGATATGTATGTATTCTTGTGAGTATATTACAGAAATCCGCACTAGCTGCGGATTTCGTAATTCAGTGAATCGGTAGTCAAATAGGCCCAATGCCGAAGGCATTCTTAAATGGCCTATTTGATACATTCTTGAACTTTACGTTCAAGAATGTATACGGCGCAGCGCCTGCCAGGTCTTTTTTGATTGACAGAGACTCTATAAGTCTTAAGAGCAGGACTGTCTCTACTTTATAAGTTTTATCAAATTCACCTTTATTTATCATGACTAGTTATCAATGATAATCCTTATTATCAGTTTTCCGTTTGAGAATAAGTTCCTAGCATCAGTACCACTTCTGCCAAATGCTGCGGTTCATTTTCAAATTGATACGTTATAGCAACCAGTTCATCATCGTTTCTGATAAAGAACACTTCTGCATGAATATTGTTGCCAGAGCTTTCCTTTGTTCCGTAATAATAATCAAAAGTAACATTATCTGTTTTAGTGCTTTTAATGGTGTTTAAAGGCCCCAATTCATACTTCATAATCTTATTAACTAACTTTTCGAGTAAATACTGTTCTACAAAAGCCTTTTCTGATTTAAAAAAGCCTTTAGACTTGTCCTGTGAAGCTTTTTCATATATCTCTGACCATGAGAAAGCATATATTCCCAAAAGTTCACTGTTCTCATCATCCCCGAACTGAACTACCATCCCACTTTTTTGGTCAAATACATCTTCTATATATCTATTCCAAAACTCGTCACTAAGTTGCTCTTTCCACTGCTTTTGCACAAAGCATGTATTATTCCCGATCCTGTATTGTTCTACATCATCACATAAAAAGACTGTACCATCAGAGGTTGTATAGCCATTCTCATAACTTTTAATATCCCCTATAGTTATTATCCTATCTGCTTTTACTTTAAACTCTGTTTCTTCATGCTTTTTAACTATTCCGCAGATAATAACGTTGTCGCCGGATGTCAAAGATTCTAATTGCACTTTTACCTGCTTCTTGGAGCAATCGCACGGAAAAGACATACCAGAATCACTTGACTTAAGAGTTATTTGTTTACCGTTAGAAGAGATAGATTCTATACTACCAATAAGACCTATATAAAAATCCTCGTACTTATTAGATGCTCTATAAGCATTCTCTTTATATTCTGCACAGACTTGATCTACGGAATAGTTAAAGTAAACAGTTTTGTCCATAGCCTCCACAGTGACATCATCCGCGTAGACTGTTTTTGAAACCATAAAGAGCATTGCCATTACAAGGCAAATAAATCTTTTAACATTATTTTGATTTTTACTTCCTTTAGTTTTTATCATTATTCTACTCCGAGGTAACATATATTATTTCAATATGGTTATCCTCTAGCATTTCTCTAATGTTCTTTACAAGATCATCTTTGCCTTCTTGATAATCAAAGTTTACTGTTTCTATATTGCTTTTTTCGATTAGCGCTTTTAACTGATCCAGCAAATCCTCCGTATTGTCATATTCTATTTTTTCTTCGTTTATAAAAACTTCATCTATCTCAATTCTAATAGACGCTACAGTAGTATCCTTTTGGGACTCTTGCATATCATCTTCGTTTATGGCACTTTGAGATTCATCTTGTGAGGAGTCATTCTCATTTTCTTTTGACTTAGTATCTGAGTCGTCCTGCCCATTCTCTTTTCCAGCTGATCCGCCTCCAAATTCGCTATCTTGGCCAAGTGTAACACTACAGCCTGTTATATTAACTGTGGTAAATACAAGAGTAGCCACGAGAAGTGGTAATATTCGTGTAATTCTTTTCATATACATTCTCCATTTCTTTGTGATATTCTACGTTTTGTTAATTAGTCTTCTTCGTATCTTGTGACTTTATAATCAATTGCCCTGTCTTTTAACAGATTAATGACAATAGAATAAGGCTCATAATATGCATAAGTATCTTCAATTTCAACTATCATTCCATCTTTATAAATAGTGTCCAGAGCACTCTCTATTTCTTCGGACTCATCACATAACCAGCCATTAATGTATATATCATTCTCATTAACTGTTACAGTTACTATATTGCGCTCTGCAGCCAATTGTGCTGCATCTTCTATGCTCACCTGCTCATCATCAACGTCATTTCCATCCTCTGCAGATCCTGTTCCTATAGCAAAGCCATTTCCGTCTCCTATCCCTATTCCGCTTCCAAGACCAGTAGTAAAACTGCAAAGGAAACTCATAATTCCTACTATAATTAGCACCCTTTTTATTCTCACTACTATTTTTTTGGAGGAAGACTTTTTGGTTCTTATAACAAGTCCAACAACAAAAAGTCCTATTCCAAGATAGAAGAGTGTATTGTTTTTGCTATTCCATACATCAAACCAAAAAGTAAACGTTTTATAATTATCAATCATTTCATTCATGCCTAATATACATTTTCATAAGTATTGATCAGGTCATTGACAATACTACTGATTTTCTCCATATCTCCTGCCAAGATATTAGTTGTGTTAATTGATAAGACTACCACTTTCATATCTTCACCAGAATTATTATCTTCTATATACTCTTTTAACTTTTGATATATAAGGTCATACGTTTCTTCCTTGGTATCTCTATCAAAAGTTGTATTTATAATCTCTTCATCCGGAGCTTGTATGATCAGTGATCTTTCGCCCGGAGTACCTGCCTTTGATTCACAGTGAATCTGAACTATAAGGACTTTCTCACTGATACTTGAATATTGTTCATTCAGTTCCTCAATTGTTTTTTCTTTAGCCTTGAGCGTAAAGTTTTCATTTTCCAATGTCTCTATAGTACTTTCATTCTCTGTCTTTTCTGTTTCAATCTGCATCTGTACCGCTTTAGTCAGTCTTGCACAATAAATAATTACTGCAAATAGAACAATAAATATGACATCAAGAAGCGGGGTTAAGTCAATTGGAGATTGAGGCTTTCCAGATGACCTTCTGTTATGTTTCATCAAACGCACTCTCCTTACTGATTAGTCCATCTTAACGTTCTTTCTCGTTCTGCCTCACCAGCAGCAATCTGATGATAGATAATAGATTCTGCATCATCAAATTCTGAATCTATAAGACTGACTAGCTTTCCTGGCCATAATAAATCAATTATTTTAAGTACTATAGCAAAGCAAAGGCCTAGCAAAGTGGTCCATAATGCAGTATTTAGTCCCTGATATAAGGTTTCAATATCATCAAACGTTCCTCCAAACACAATTCCCATCACAGTTCCTAGTATTCCTATTAAAGGGAATACAGAAACAAACTGTGATGCTGTTATATAATAAGCATAGACTTCGTTATAGTCGTCCTTGTTCTCATTTAGCTTCCCTATGTCATACCATACCTTTCTGGAATCATATCTTGACATTTGCCCAGTTGTAGGATTCATTCTTTCTACATATACTATTTGAGATTTCTTTATTTCCTTTTCAAAATTGTTATATATCTTTTTTAATTCAAAAATAGCTTTAACTAAAAAAATCAAATCAACTATTCCAAAAATCCCTATAATTGTGTATGCTACACCAGTAATGACATCATTTGTAATCATAAATAATCTCTCCTAATCAAACATTTTTTACAGATATAATCCAAATACATATAAGTTATCGGTCTTTATTTTGAGTTTATAATACAAATAATTAATATCTTTAATTAATTTCCTGTTCTCTCTTTTTGAATTTCTGAAATCAACTGCCTTACCCTTCTTTCTGTGAGACCCAAGGCTTTCGCCATGTCTCCAGGTTTCATTGTGCCAATATTTTCGACAATAAATTTTCTCCTGTATTCTTTGGAATACAATTTCTGCGGAAATGTTATATTAAGGCCTGCAAATCTCTTCCAGATCTTGATAGTAGCAGCATCACCTAGTATTTCTGCCAACTCTTTATATATGCCGCCATATCTTTCCGGGTCAGCTTTCAAGTCCATCACCTCCTTAATATCTAATTGTATAGGCTCCTTTTCGAAATTATCACTTGCGCTTTGCGTTGTATTATTCATATGAAATTTGCATTGCATATTTTCACATATTGTACGCAATGCTTTCTCCTTTCATAACAGGAGATGTTTTTCACGCGAATTAGAAAAGCGCATAGTACCATACACGCAAAAATCCCTGCCACCGGATCATATATTCCGGTAGCAGGGATTTTCTTCAAGAAACATATTATGAAGCATGCTTTTATTTTGTTATTTCAATATAGATCAAGAAGAGCACGAATATTATGTATATTATTAAATCTATTTTCCCAGTATTAATTCCGGAATAGCCTTCGTAATAGTCTTTTCCCTCATAATGCTCATAGAAATATCTATTATCATCACTATCGTATCTGTCTCGCTTGCTCATATCAGGATTCCTTTCCTTTAATACTCATCATTCCAATAGTCTTCCGCTGCATCATAAGCTTCGTCTTCATCCTCGTACTCGTCTTCGTAGTCATAGAATTCTTCGTACTTGTCATCGGCGAAGTCTTGGGATGAATTGTAGTCTTTTGCATCATATGGATCATAGGCGCTGCCACTTGTGCTTTGCGTTTTGTCTTTTGCTTCTGACGCTGAAGTGCTTGGGGCTGCAGAACCTGTGCCGGTG
>NZ_JAILQF010000047.1 GCF_024699075.1 Butyrivibrio sp. | reverse complement strand
ACTACTTCTACTGATTCTACAACAGAAGCAGCTCAGACTACTGAAGATGCAGCCAATTCTGAGGCATCATCGGAAGCTGTAGCAGAAACTACAGAAGCAGAAACCGAAACAAGTGAAGTTGCAACATCATCACTTGAAGCTACTTCTGAAGAAGAAAGGGAAGCTATAGAAGAAGCTCTTAATCTTGCTAATAACGAAGAAGTAACATGGACATATGACGCTGATGCAGATGCATGGGTCATGAGTATCGTAACAGCAGTTGCATATGCTGAGATCGAAGATGAAGAAGGCGTTTCAGTATGTGTACCCGGAGCTTACATCAAAGGTATTGATACAGACGGAGACGGCGTAGAAGATATCACAGCTGACAATTATACAGAAGAAGTTCACGGACAGCTGGTTATTGACTATGAAGCAGAAGTTACAAGTTCAAATGGTCAGGTATATACAGCTTCTACAGCACCGGTTATCTTAAATACAGGTGCAGCAGGATATAGCTCATCAACTAATACTACAGCAGCTACAACCTATGCTTCTGAAGGATATATCAACGTATCCTGCGGTAACAGAGGTAAGAATGATACAGCTACTGATGAAGATGGCAATGAGTACTATACAGGTGATGCTCCTTCATGTCTTGTAGACCAGAAGGCAGCAACAAGATTTGTTAAGTACAACATTCTCCTTGGAAATCTTCCCGGAAGTACAGAATACTGGGTATCAACAGGTGGAAGCGGCGGCGGAGCTCATGCAACAATGTTTGCTGCAACATCTAACAGCTCAGACTTTTTCGATTATCAGATCGAAGTTGGTTCAGTTGGTGTATATGTAAATGAAGATGGTACATATGATACAACTGTTACAATCGATGGTGTTGAGTATGATCTTTCAGATGGAGCCTGGGGTGCAGTAGCATATTCTCCTATCACATCACTCTATGAAGCTGATATGGCTATGGCTTTTGAGTATTATATGGATACAGATTATGACTTCAATACCTCATTCCAGAAGCAGATGGCTGAATATCTGTCTGAGGAGTACATGACATATATTAATGATCAGAACCTGTCAGTAAATGAAGCTGATGTTGAGCTTGATATCAACGGCGATGGCGACATGGATGACACTATTGATCTTTATATCGAATATGATGAAGAAAAATATGCAGATACTAACGGTTATGGCGGAACATATGTAGATTTCTATCTTGCAGAGTTTATCTCTAACCTTCAGTGGTATCTTGATAACCTTGATTATGCTGATGGCTGGACTTGGTTTGACGAAGATGGCAATGCTCTTTCAGATGAAGAAGTTGCTGCTATGACATCTGAGGATAAGGCTACAGCATTTATTGAAGGAAGATATGCTAAGAGCAGCTCATCCGAAGGTGGAATGGGTGGCCCTGGCGGCGGAGCTCCCGGCGGAGACATGGGTGACATGGCAGGCGGCCCTGGCGGTGATATGGGCGATATGACAGGCGGCCCTGGCGGTGATGCTTCAGGTGCTCCTGGAGAAGCAGCAGATGCTACTGATGCAGAGAGCACAGATTCTGAGTCTTCAGATGACAGAAGCTTTGCTAACAGTGATGTAGCAGCTAACTCAGCTGGTGACACAATGGATGTTGGTACACCTGATGCTGGTACAACTCAGTCAGCAGGAAGCGGAACAGACTCAGCTAACTATTCAACCTATGAAGAAATGCTTGAAGCTTATCAGACAGATGTTGCAGAAGTATATGAAGGCGATGAGTACGGCAATGTAATTGTTGAACTTTATAACCCTCTTAACTATATTGGAACAGGCGATGGAGACAGCCCTACATGGATCAGAATGGTATGCGGTGCTTCAGAAGGTGATATCTCAATGTTTAACTCACTTAACCTTCAGCTTGCATTCCTGTCAGCAGGTGTAGATGCAACTATTGAATGGCAGTGGGATGGTGGACATGTACCTTCAGAAATCCTTGGTGAGTCCCTTGCTCTTACAGTAGATACAATGTATGGTGAATATGTTGACGGCGCTGTTGAAATTACTAAGGCAGCAGCTGAAACTCAGACAGAAAACGGTGATGCTACTGAAGCAACCGGTACAGATATCAGCAGCTGGGTAAATTATGATGATACTTCAGCAGTATCCTTCAGCCTTGCAGATGCAGTAAGCTACAGAACAGCTGGCGCAAGTAAGTCAACTCCTGGATTTGACGTTATCGATTATGGTCAGGAAGACTATGTATTTGGTGATAAAGAAGCTGACGCAAGACACTGGAGCGTATGGGTACTTAAAGTACTTGAAGAACATCAGGATGTACTTGAAGAACTCTTCAATAGCGGTGAGTAAATAATATAGCTTAAACTTTGCATATATACCATAGCGTTCAATCTGATAGTCATTGGCGGTTAATAAAAGTGGCAGCTGCGTTTGCAGTTGCCACTTTTTTGTGTAAAAAAATGTATGTGCCCCTTAAATCCTGATAATAGAAATCAGTACTTACTGTATTTGCTTTTATTCTTTGACATAGTAATGTCTTGCGATCCATTTGGATAGGCCTTCAAGACCTGGATATACGATACGCTCACTCATGTTGAGCTGATCAAGCATGTCTCTTACACGCCATCTTAAATTCCTGTCTATAAGATATTTTACCGTATTAGTTGTATTATCAGAAAGGAACTTCTCGATATCATTAATACCTGTAGGTACTACAGAGAAGAATGAATGCTGATTGATGATCCTTTGATTGAGTGAAGGTGGTTCAATGATTACCATTGATGAATCGCCCATGTCATTATCGTATTGTAATAGGCTGTTGCCGGTAAGCTCTTTGAGCATATCAACTGTAAAAATAGAAGAGTACTTCTTTTTGACAGCAGTTTTGTAAGGATCAGGGAGATGATCGACCATTTCGCACATATCAATTCTCCAGACCAGACAGTCGTGCTTGTCCATATCATCAAGATTTTCTTCAGTAGTTGCAAAATTAAGAGCAACAAGTGCTGACTGTGTCCAGTCAAGAAGCCTTGTAGGAAGGCCGTAGTGCTGGCCTACGATCATCTGCCTCCATACGGAATGGCCAATATTAGGATCATCGTTAATGGCGTATTTGGCAAAGCTTTCAAGAATTGCTGGCTCAAGGTGCTTTTGAAGACCTTTGCAATTGCGGCTTAAACTTGTGTACATCTTAAAGGAGGAGTCTGACATTCCTCTGTAAACATAGGGGCTTCTGTTTCTATCAAGATCAGGTCTGTACTCCTGTTCTGTAAGAAGTGGTAATAACTGTTCTAATGTGCTTATGTGTATCTCTTTGATCATAAAAACCTCGTACTGCTGATTGGTATATATTGCAGGAATTTTAGAAAAAAATCCTGCCGCCAATAGGCGATAAAACGCTGTGCAATTAATCAATTGTACAATAAAATTTTCGTGTGTCAATTATGAATATGAAAAAAAACTTGTATTATAGGCCAAAAGTTGTTAAATTAATCTGTACACGTAAAATTTACATTCATAGTAGTTAACAGATAAAGAAGATAGTAAGGAAGTAAGTTTAAATGAATACTAATGACAAGAACAACGAATTAAATGATCCGATGCTTGGACTTCGTACATCGGATTATTATTTTGACCTTCCACAAGAACTCATAGCTCAGGATCCTCTTGAAGATCGTGCTGCATCAAGGCTTCTTGTGATGGACAAAGAAACAGGAGCCATACAGCATCATGTTTTCAAGGATATAATTGATTATCTTGAGCCTGGCGACTGCCTTGTTCTTAATAATACAAAGGTTATACCTGCAAGACTTCTTGGAACCAAGGAAGAGACAGGAGCTGCAGTAGAGATCCTTCTTCTTAAAAGAAGAGAGAACGATGTATGGGAAACTCTTGTTAAGCCTGGTAAGAAACTTCGCCCCGGTGCCAGGGTTACTTTCGGAGATGGAAGACTTAAAGCCGAGATTCTTGAAGTAATAGAAGATGGTAACAGACTTGTTAAGTTCTATTATGAGGGAATCTGGGAAGAAGTCCTTGATTCACTTGGTGAGATGCCGCTTCCACCATATATCACACATAAGCTTCAGGACAAGAATATGTATCAGACAGTATATGCAAAGTTTGACGGATCTGCAGCAGCTCCTACAGCAGGACTTCACTTTACATCAGAACTTCTTGATGCTATTGAGCAAAAAGGTATTGATCTTGCATATGTAACTCTTCATGTAGGTCTTGGTACTTTCAGACCTGTAAAAGTAGACAATGTACTTGAGCATCACATGCATACTGAGTGGTACCAGGTAACACAGGAGGCAGCAGACAAAATAAATAAAGCAAAGGAATCCGGCCACAGAGTTATCTGTGTTGGTACTACAAGCTGCAGAACCATAGAAAGTGCTGCCGATGAAAACGGTCACCTTAAGGAGTGCTCAGATAACACTTCAATATTCATCTACCCTGGCTACAAGTTCAAGGTACTAGACTGCCTTATTACCAACTTCCACCTTCCTGAGTCAACACTTGTAATGCTGGTATCAGCCCTTGCAGGAAGAGAGCACGTTCTCGCCGCTTACAAAGAAGCCATCGAAAAGCGCTACAGATTCTTCTCCTTCGGCGATGCATGCTTCTTCACAGACAAAATGCCAGAAGCATAACGCTTTTGCATATGTTGCAGCTAAATAATTGCCCGCTAATAATACCGCCCGCCCATGCAATAAGCCTTTTGTCGTCACAAACATTCGGATATTCATGGCCTTTGGTTAATGGCTAAGAATTCTACGGCTCAGAAACTCGCACCCTTTACGGCCCCGCCCCATACCATTTCCATTTGCGAGTATTTGATGACAAATGCGATTTTCTAATGTTTCCACAGCATTTTTTCCAGCGCAGGCGAAGCGCTGTTTGAAACAGGACGGGGCGATTATCTTGTAATTGAAAATACCCTAGCTCGCAAAGCGAGCGTTAATAAAAATGATGAATCAACTTCTTCAAGCAAGCTTGGAAGATTGATTCATCATTTTTATTAGGTGCTTATGCACCGTAGGGTCTTTTCATAATATTTATATTCCCGTCCTGTGAGTTTTGCGCGTAGCCTGCGCATTGGAAGAAAAAATGCGGAAACATTTGAGAAAATCTGCATTTGTTATCTACTCGCAAATGGAAATGGTATGGGGCGGGGCCGAAAGGGAGCTCAAACATGCTGAGCCGTGGCAGAATTCTTATAGCCATTAACCAAAGGCTCATGAATATATCCTCATATTTGAAAGACGACAAAAGGCTTATTGCATGGGCGGGCGGCATGTATCAGCGGGCATTTAGACTGCGAAAGTAGAGACGCAAAAGCGTGAATAACTTGCCTTTATTTTCTGATTGAGATATATTTAAAGTAGAGGTGCGTCAATGGAACTTGATGTTTTGAAAGTCAAATATTAAGGGAATGGGAGTGGATGCGAGAGCGTCTGTGACTGTTCCTGTTGATGGGAGATCATAATATGAACGAAAGGCGCAAGAGCAAAAGATTATCAATGTCCGGAAAACTTATGATGAAGGCACTTGGTGGTTCCGGAACAGCTTCAGAGGTATCTATCGATATTCAGAATTGTTCAAGACATGGACTTGGATTTAATTGTCCGGAGCAGCTGATCATCGGAGATAATTATCAGGCTGAGCTGACCATATGGACTAAGGAGGTAATAAATGTATTCCTTCAGATAGTCCGATCAGAAAAAAGGGAAGATGGTATCTATAATTATGGATGTATTTTTATAGGAATGCCGGATTCTGACAGGCAGAGAATAGCAGTTTATGAAACTGTTGAAGAACTCGTTCCTCATGATGACGATGATGATGAAGATTAAATAATTTATTATTTTATTTTTAATTTATGTAGAGCTTTTATGATTTTATCAAAAATCATAAGAGCTCTTTTTTAGCTCGGAAAGAGGAAAATAGATGAAGAATAATAAAGTCCTGGCATTACTTGCATGTGGAGCGATAGTATTATCAGCTTGCGGACAAAGTACAAATGATACAACAAGTGAAGAAACGAGTGTATCTGTTGAAGCCTCAGCAGAATCTTCAAATGAAAGTGAAGAGATAACTGATGACGTGGAAGCACAGGATACAGAAACTCAGAATGCGGAAACTGCAGATGCTTCGGAATCTGATTCATCGGAGGGCTCTTCTAAAGATTCAGAGACTTCTGATACTTCAAAGGATTCAAAAACTTCCGGATCTAAGAAAGAAAAGAGTGGTGATTCTGACAAAACTTCAGAAGATTCTTCTTCCGAAGGTACACTTGCATATTCTTTATCAGATGGAGAGGAGATAACAGAAGGTACTTATACAGCTGAAAATGAAGATGAAAGTGCAATAGGTGCAAATGGATCTGTGACAGCAACTATAACAAATGCGACTATAGAAAAGCTTTCAGGTGATGCCACAAGTGCTGACTCATCGAGCTTTGAAGGTGTTAATGCTGCAGTAAGAGTTTATGACAGTGCTACTGTTACGATCAAAGACAGCACTGTAACTGCTACGGCGGACAATGCTACAGGTGTATTTGCATATGATGGCGGCACAATTTATATCTCAGATTCTACTGTAGATGTAACTGGTGGCGGAGCCGGCGGAATACAGGTAGCAGGTGGTGGAACTCTTTATGCAGAAAATCTTACAGTAACAAGTGCCAGCAAAGCTGCAATAAGATCAGACAGAGGCGGCGGTACTTTAGTTGTTAATAAGGGAACCTATACTTCAACAGGAACAGGCGGATGTCCTGCAATTTACAGTACTGCTGATATTACTGTTACAGATGCAGAGTGCATTTCAGAAAATTCAAGGGCTGTCATTATTGAAGGAAAAAATAGTGTGGTTCTTGAAAACTGCACTCTTAGCGGAAATGATCAGTCAACAAAAGAAGGCAGCATAAAAGCCAATGTATTGTTATATCAGAGTGCTTCAGGTGATGCAGAGGATGGAACAAGCGTATTTACAATGAATGGCGGAAGTATGGTAAGTAATAGTGGTGCCATGTTCTACTGCACTAATACTTCAAGCGTTATCAATTTAAGTGATGCAGATCTTGAACTGTCTGATACAGGAGAATTTCTGATAGTTTCTGCCGGAAGATGGGGAAGCGATGGAAGTAACGGAGGAACAGTCGAGCTTAATGCAGATAATCAGACTATTGAAGGAACAATAACTGTTGACGAAATTTCTTCTCTTACACTTAATCTTACAGGATCAGAGTTTGAAGGCTCTATTAATACAGACGGAGAAGCCGGAAGCGTTTCAGTAACACTTGATGATGATAGTAAATGGGTACTTACAGGAGACAGCTATATTACAGAGTTCGACGGCGATACAGATAACATAGAAACAAACGGATATCATGTATATGTAAATGGAGAAGAACTGGTATAAAAGGAT
>NZ_JAILQF010000388.1 GCF_024699075.1 Butyrivibrio sp. | reverse complement strand
CGGAACTAAGGAACACAAGATGGGTATCAGAGGATCAGCTACATATGAGCTTATCTTCCAGGATTGCGTAATTCCTGCTGAGAACCAGCTTGGTGCTCGTGGAAAGGGCTTCCCTATCGCTATGCACACTCTTGATGGTGGTCGTATCGGTATCGCTGCACAGGCTCTTGGCCTTGCAGAAGGCGCTCTTGACAGAACAATCGCTTATGTAAAAGAGAGAAAGCAGTTCGGTCGTTCAATCGCTCAGTTCCAGAATACACAGTTCCAGCTTGCTAATCTTGCAACAGAAGTAGAAGCTGCACAGCTCCTTGTATACAAAGCTGCAGAAGCTAAGAGAACTAAGGACAGATATTCTGTAGAAGCTGCTAAAGCTAAGCTTTTCGCTGCTGAGACAGCTATGGACGTTACAACAAAGTGCGTACAGCTCCTTGGTGGTTATGGTTACATCAGAGAGTACGAAGTTGAGCGTATGATGCGTGACGCTAAGATCACTGAGATCTACGAAGGAACTTCAGAAGTTCAGCGTATGGTTATCTCAGGAAGCTTACTTGCATAATAGGATATAAGAAGCAATATTATTTTGATGATAAGAATTAATATGATATATGATCATCAAAATGCATATCCGGATATGCGTATACAAAAGCATATATAAATGAACTTATATAGTTCAGATTCTGCAAATATAAGGAGAAAAACATGAAAGTAGTAGTTTGTGTTAAGCAGGTCCCTGATACAAAGGGCGGCGTTAAATTCAAACCGGATGGAACTCTTGATAGAGGAGCAATGCTTGCTATCATGAATCCTGATGATAAAGCAGGTCTTGAAGCAGCTCTTAAGCTTAAAGATCAGTATGGTGCTGAAGTAACTGTTGTAACAATGGGTCTTCCTAAGGCTGATGCAGTTCTTCGTGAAGCACTTGCGATGGGTGCTGATAAAGCAATCCTCGTTACAGACAGAGTACTCGGCGGCGCAGATACATGGGCAACATCTTCAACAATAGCTGGAGCAATCCGTAACCTTGATTATGATATCGTTATCACAGGCCGTCAGGCTATCGATGGTGATACAGCTCAGGTTGGTCCTCAGATTTCTGAGCACCTTGGAATCCCGGTTATATCATATGCTGAAGAAATCTCAGTTGATGAGAAAGAAAAAACAGTTACAGTTAAGAGACAGTTCGAAGACCGTTACCACATGGTAAAGGCTCAGATGCCTGTTCTTATTACAGCTCTTTCAGAGCTCGGTGAGCCTAGATACATGACTCCTGGTGGAATCTTTGATGCATTCGATTCAGAAGTTACTGTTTGGGGCAGAGCTGATCTTAAGGATGTAGCTGATGAGAATATCGGTCTTAAAGGTTCTCCTACACAGATTGCCAAGGCTTCAGATAAGGTAAAGAAGGGTGCCGGCGAAAAGGTTACTCCTGACAGTGCTGATGAAGCTGTTAAGTACATCCTTGGCAAGCTTGACGAGAAGCACGTAATCTAAGAATCCGAAAGAAGTGCAATCTTACAAAGTTTGCACATTCCAAGATGTGAACTATTTAGTATAAAAGGAGAATGAACATGTCTTTAGAAGAATATAAGGGTGTATTTATCTTCGCTCAGCAGGTTGACAATGAGCTCAGCAACATAGCTCTCGAACTTCTGGGCAAGGCCAAAGATCTTGCAGCAGATCTTGATGAAAAGAAAGTAACAGCAGTACTTCTTGGTGAGAACGTTGAAAACCTCGCTGATAAGCTTGCTGAGTACGGTGCAGACAGAGTTATCGTAGTAGATGACCCTGAACTTAAGGATTACAGAACAGAGCCTTATACACATGCTCTTGCAGAAGTAATCAAAGAGTACAAGCCTGAGATCCTCCTCGTTGGCGCTACAGCTATCGGCCGTGACCTTGGTCCTCGTGTATCATCACGTGTACATACAGGTCTTACAGCTGACTGTACACAGCTTGAGATTGGTGATTTCCCGCTTACACCTATGCCTGGACAGGAGCAGAAGCACAAACAGCTTCTTATGACTCGTCCTGCATTCGGTGGAAACACAATCGCTACAATCGCTTGCCCGAACTTCCGCCCTCAGATGGCAACAGTTCGTCCTGGCGTTATGCAGAAGATCGCTCCTAATAAGGGCGCTAAGGCAGAAGTTGTTAAATTCAATCCTGGATTTACAAAGAACAACTGCTATACAGAAATCCTTAAGATCGTTAAGGAGACAACTAACGTTGCTAATATCGCAGACGCTAAGATCCTTGTATCTGGTGGACGTGGTGTAGGCAGCCCAGAGAACTTCAAGATTCTTGAAGATCTTGCTGAAGTACTTCACGGAACAGTATCCTGCTCTCGTGCAGTTGTAGATAATGGCTGGAAGCCAAAGGAACTTCAGGTTGGTCAGACAGGACAGACAGTTCGTCCTCACGTATACTTTGCAATTGGTATTTCAGGTGCCATCCAGCACGTTGCAGGTATGGAAGAGTCTGATATCATCATTGCTATCAATAAGGACGAGAACGCTCCTATCTTCGACGTAGCTGACTACGGCGTAGTAGGTGATCTTAACAAGATCGTTCCTGAACTTACAAAGCAGATCAAAGAAGCTCTTGCAGCTAAGACAGAGGCATAATTGATCTAATATTAAAAGGCTTCCCGTGGGTATGGCGGGAAGCCTTTTTTCTTTTCTTTTATATTGTAGAATAGTTTTTAGGTTCGTATATGACCGGTGCTTTCTGGGTTTCAATAAGGTAGCCTTTTTGTCTTAGTGCTTCTTCTATTTCATCCAGAATAGCCTCTGATCTTGCTTCTATAAGGTGATAATGATATCCGTCTGTTATAGAAGAAAGAGGAGATGATACTCCGCTGCTCATATCGCGCAGATAGTTCTGAATATCACGCTTGGAGCTTATCTGTAATGGTGCTGTGATAGTACCATATACTTTATGCTCTACATAAACGTTTTGAACACTGCCTCCAAGATCGACGATAGTAGAAAGCTCATCTTCAATCTGCTTATTAGAATGTCTTACCTTGTATACTCGTCTTGTATTTGATGCGTGCATCAGGATATAACCTGAATTAGTAGATACAAGATCCGGATGAGTAGCCTTGATAAGTGCTATATCAGTGACTATTACCTGCCTGCTTACACCAAGCTCTTTGGAAAGCTTGCTCCCCGAAATAGGTTCGGATGCAGCAGCAAGTATCTCTAGTATATTATTTCTTCTCTCTTCACCTGATAATCGCATATTAAGTCCTTTGCACAATGATTTGATTTTTATTAAGAAAATAAGATCAGCAGGCTGACCAGTAAATTCATATTAGAATCTTTTGATCAGCTTTCATTATAAGCTTTGATCCTTTATTTTACAGGATGCAGATTCTTCATAGACAGATCAAGAATAGGAGATGAATGAGTTAAGGCTCCGCTTGAAATATAGTCTACTCCAAGATCTGCAAGTCTTTTAATATTTTCTTTTGTAACATTTCCGGATACTTCAACTTCAGCTTTGCCATCAATGATATTCATGGCAGTCTCCATATCCTCATGAGACATGTTGTCGAGCATTATGATATCGGCACCGGCTTCTACAGCTTCTCTTACCATATCAAGGTTCTCGACTTCAACTTCAATCTTACGAACAAAAGGAGCATAGTCTTTAGCCATCTGGATAGCCTTTGTAACACTTCCTGCAGCACCTATGTGATTGTCCTTAAGAAGTACACCGTCAGATAAGTTGTATCTGTGATTATATCCGCCGCCAACAGTTACTGCATATTTTTCGAAGATTCTCATGTTAGGGGTTGTCTTTCTTGTATCAAGAAGCTTGATACCTGATCCCTTAAGCAATTCTACTACATTTGCAGTATATGTTGCAATTCCGCTCATACGCTGAAGATAATTAAGAGCTACACGTTCTCCTGAAAGAAGGACTCTGATATCTCCATCTACAGTTCCGATTTTCTGACCGCTTGTTACATGGTCGCCGTCTTTAACACTAAAACTTGCCTTTGTATCAGGATCAAGAAGGGTAAAAACTCTTTCGTATACTGAAAGTCCTGCAATAACGCCGTCCTGCTTGGCTATAAGATCAACACTACCAGGAACGCTTTCGGGCATAACAGCATTAGTGGATACGTCTTCTGAAGTTATATCCTCTTTAAGCGCTGACAGGATCAGGTCGTCTGCCTGAAGTCTCATAGTTACCGGTGCAAGGTGTGCTGTACTGCTTTGGTTTATTGTGCTCATGATATTTTTTCATCCTTTCAATTTCAGCTAAAATAAGATTTTTATTATTGACCTTAAGAGTCATATCGTCTGTCCATTCAGGTAACACTTCTGTCACTAAATTCTCATTTTCCAGGCTATTACTTGAACTATCATTTTTGACGACACGTATGTCATATTTGATGCCGATAAGATTTGCCGCTTTTCTGGCCCATACAAGACTTTCAAGAAGAGAGTTACTTGCAAGTCTGTTTCTTCCGTGAACGCCGTTACAACAGGTCTCTCCTGCAGCAAACAGGTGCCTCATAGATGTTTGACCATTAAGGTCAACCTTTATTCCGCCCATGAAATAGTGCTGGGCAGGAACTACAGGAATAGGCTCTTTGGTGCAGTCATAGCCTTCTTTAAGGCACTGCTCATATATATGCTTGAAGTGATTTTTGATGACATCTGTTGGAATATTTTCCATGGAAAGCCAAACATGCTTAGTGCCTTCCTTTTTCATTTGTTCAAAAATCGCATTGCTGACTACATCTCTAGGCATAAGCTCGTCTGTAAAGCGCTGCCCTTTATTATTTAAAAGAATTCCGCCTTCGCCTCTTACTGATTCCGATATAAGGAAAGAACGATCGCTTAGAACTTCATCCTGGCTGCGTTTTGTTCTTGATCCATCAATATGTTCAACATATAAAGAGGAATGATCTGTATACAAGGTTGTTGGGTGAATCTGTATATAGTCAGGATTTTCAAGCTCTATGCCATGCTTTAGGCATATGGCAAGGGCATCTCCTGTAAGGAGGGGATAGTTTGTACTATGCTCAAATAATCCTCCAATACCGCCGCAGGCAAGGATAGTATAAAAGCTTTCTATGTATACTATCTTTTCTCCTGAAATGGTATCATCTCTTCCATATTTTTGAGCCAACTCGCTATCCTTTGAGACAGTACATACAATGCCATGGCAGCTGGAATCATTCAGATGGCTGCTTTTTTTAGTGATGATATCGATCATGGTCACATGATCATAGATAGTAACGTTTGGAAGCTTTCTGACAGCATCAAGAAGCTTTGATGTTATCTCCTGACCTGTTATATCTTCATGGTAGAGGATCCTTTTATTTGAATGGGCTCCTTCTCTTGTGAAGTCAAGACTCCCATCAGCGTTTCTTTCAAAATCAGTTCCTACACTTATAAGATCCTTAATGACGCTTTGAGACTGTCTTATCATCTGGTCGACAGAATCAGGATCATTTTCATAATGACCTGCACGCATCGTATCTTCGAAATAGGAATCATAGTCACTGTCATCTCTTAGCATACATATACCGCCTTGAGCAAGGTAAGAATCGCACTGGGTAACGTCTCCCTTGGATATGATAGTAACATTTAATTTGCCAGGAAGATTCATGGCAGCATATAGACCTGCAACTCCACTTCCTACTATAACTACATCAGTTTTTAAACTCTTTGCGCTATTCATAATAGTCCTCCATGCTGGGCACATATATTAAGTGATCTGGCTCAGCGCAAATCGCAAAAATTTTTATACAAGAACAGGCTCCTTGACGCTTCCAAGCTCCAACATTCTTTCAAGCGGCTTGTCAGCATCTAGTCTTACAGAATCGCTTACGCTTATTGAACCTGTACCATTTAAGAGACAGTCACGTACTTTTTCCAAAGTGATTTTTTTCATATTGGGGCATGTCTGCTTTGCTCCAACGAAGTAGAATTTCTTAGAGGGAGCTCTCTTTATAAGTTCATGAAGTACACCTTTCTCAGTGCATACTATGAATTCATCTGCTGATGAAGCTTCTGCATATTCGATGATCTCCTTGGTAGAACCTGTAAAGTCTGCAAGATCGCATACTTCCTGTGTGCACTCAGGATGTACCAGGATCTGGGCATTTTCATGTTCTCTGAATGCCTTCTCCACGTCATTTGCTGTTATTGAAGTGTGAACGTGGCAGTAGCCTTCGTTTAAGATGACGTTCTTTTCAGGACACTGCTCTTTTACAAAGCGTCCAAGATTTCCATCCGGGATAAAAAAGATATTTTTATTAGGGAGGGATCTGACAATCTTAAGAGCGTTAGAACTTGTAACGCATACGTCTGAGAGCGCTTTGATCTCTGCCATTGAATTGATATAACATACAACCGCAAGATCGTCGTATTCATCACGCATCTCTTTGATCTTATTAGCATCTACCATAAGAGCCATAGGACATACAGCGTTAAGGTCAGGCATGAGAACAGTTTTGTCAGGGCTTAAAATATTTGCAGACTGCCCCATGAATGTAACTCCGCAAAATACTATGGTCTTGTGCGGATCTTTTTTTGCAACCTTGGCGAGGTAGAATGAGTCACCAACATAATCGGCTACGTCTTGTACAGCCCCGTCAACATAATAGTGAGCCAGAATAACTGCGTCCTTTGCTTTAGCCAGTTCTCTGATCTCCTGAGATATTTTGTCCATAAACTCCTCCTGATATATTAGCCTTTGAATTAGATATCCTGATTTTCTTTTCTTTCTGAGAGATGATACTACTAGCTGTAAAATAAGTCAAGACAAATGTAAAAATAATAATTTACACATGACAAGACAGGTGTAAATGCCTGCAAAGTTAAGCTCGCTTTAAATAAGCTTCAAAATGGGATAAAATAAGAACGGCGTAGATATATTATTAAAAAACTTCGAGGTACAAAAAATGAGCAAAAAAGAAGTTAAAACTAATGCAATGCGAATACTTGATACAATGAAAATTCCATATAGTCATCATGAATATGAATGTAAGGAATTTGTTGATGGAATACAGATAGCGGATTCACTTGGCCTTCCTCATGAGAAGGTATTCAAGACACTTGTAACTGTAGGAGCAGATCACAACTATTATGTATTTGTAATTCCGATTGCTGAAGAACTTGATTTTAAGAAATGTGCAAGAGCGGTTGGTGTCAAGAATGTCGAGATGATACCGGTTAAGGATATTAATAAAGTGACCGGATATATAAGAGGCGGCACAACATCTATAGGCATGAAGAAAAATTATGTAACAAGGGTTGCAATACAGGCCAAAGAACAGGAAACGATCTATATAAGCGGAGGTCGCATTGGCTCACAGCTGGAGCTGACACCTGATGATCTTTTAAAAGCTGATAATGGTGAATACGCTGATATAACAAGAGAGTAACGAAATTCGCATATATAAATGCGCAAGGAAAGTAACGCATTAATAATGTGTGAAGTTGAGTGATATCATAAAAGAGTAATAATAAAAGGCCCCAAAGCTGCAAATTGCTTTGGGGCCTTTTTGACGTTATAAAGCGCATTTCGTACACGCTCGCTCGACTATAATATCAGTTTAATGTGACAAAGTATTCGAAAAAATATATTAACTTATCGGTAAACTATTTCATTTATCCCCAAAAAGTGATAATATATAGCATATATGCAGGACTACAGAATTAGGGTGGCTGGAAACTGCATGTTACTTAAATCTTATATTTAAGTAGCATTAGATACAGGTTATAGGGATACTTTGGGGCCTGATATCTAATATGGTGATTGAATCTAAAGGGAATCCATTTAAATTAACATAACTTCAGAATAAGCTATTCGTCAGTCGTTCGAATTAGCTTTAATTATGTTTGTTAAATGGAGGAAGGGGTAAAATGAAAAAAAGATTTGTTAAGACCTTATTCTCAGGCGTAGTTGCTGCTACAGTTCTATTCCAGACTCTAGGAAACAGCAGCATTGTTTCTTTTGCTGAAAACGAAGAAACTGATCAAAACGTTGAAGAAACCCAGGATGAAAATGGACCGGAAGAATCTTCAGGTGAAAGTGATAGTGCCAGTGATCTTGGCGCTGAAGCACAAACTCCTGAAAACACAGACAATGGAGATAATCCTGATAACTCAAATACTGGTGGTGATGGAGATTCATCAGGCGCTGGCAATGAACAGGAGCAGAATAATACTGATAACCCTGCAGCAGGATCTGCAACTGAAGAAACTGATTCACAGGAATCAAAAACAGATGCAGCAGGTGCAGAAGGATCAGTGACAGATGCAGCAGGTGCAGAAGGATCAGGCGCAAATGCAGCAAGTACAGAAAGCTCTGTAATTGATGAAGCAAATGCTGAAGACTCTGTAACTGAAGATGCAGAAGGCATCAAGATAACTTATATTGCTAATAATGGTGGAAAGATTGCCGGCGAAGAAAACGTTTCTATGATCACAGAAACAGTAGATCTTGAGGCAGAGACTGTTACAGTAGTTGGCGCAGTAGCTACGCCTGATGAAGGATATGAGTTCGTTAACTGGACTTATGATGAACAGGTTGTAAGCGAAGATGAAGCCTATATCCCTACTACTGAATATCTCAAGGCTCTTCCTGAAGAGACCAGCCAGGTCACCTTCTATGCTAACTTTACCCTTTCTGAAGATAAAGAAGATGGATTAACATATGAAGAACGATTTAAAGATGAAGTTACAGTAGACGGTATTACAGTATCAGCTTATGCAGAAGCAGGAGTAATACCGGATGGCTCTAAATTAAATGTAACAAGAGTTGAGTCTTCTGTAGAAGAAAAAGTCAAAGAAGCTGCTAAAGAACTTACAGAAGAAACTGATGCAAATACTGATAGTGATAATAAAAATTCAGATACTATATCTATAAAAGCTGAAGGTGAGAGTTCTGATGGTACAACTCTCGATGGAACATATACATTTGATATTACTATCACCAATGAAAAGGTTGATGGCCCAATACAGCCCAAGGATGATAAGGCTGTAACAATTACTTTTTCTAATGTTATAGACAGTGCAGATGAAGATACATATCTTTCTGTTTATTATGTAAAAACTAATGAAGCAGAAGAAGCAACTGAAACAAAATCTTCTGATGAAAAAGCTTCTAATGAAGAAGCATCTAATGAAGAAACATCTAATGAAGAAACAGAATCTGCAGATGCAACAGACGCTTCAAGTAAAGAAGCAGAAGAAACTAATGAATCTAAAGAAAAAAATAATTCAGATTCAAGTAGTTCTGATACAAGTAATTCAGAAACAACAGTTGAAAATCTCGAAAAGGTTAAGGATCCATCAAATAATACAACAGATATAGCTTTTGACGCATATCATTTCTCGAAGTATACTATAGTTTCTACTCGCGAGACCAAAGATACATATAAACCTGCCGAGTATACACCAAAAGCATATAAACTTCTTACAGGTAGGGAATTA
>NZ_JAILQF010000355.1 GCF_024699075.1 Butyrivibrio sp. | reverse complement strand
ATTTCAACTGTATGTTTGGAGAATATTATGAAAGAAGATCAGGTTAAAGTATTTGAAAGCGACAATATATGGTCATCAATTTTTAAGATGGTAGTTCCGGCACTTATAGCTATACTTGTTATGCTTATCTACAACATGGCTGATATGGTATTTGTCGGTCAGACAGGAGAGACAGCTCAAGTTGCAGCCATATCTGTAGTGGGCCCGATTTTTAATTTGATCATGGCTGTAGCCATGCTTATATCAGCAGGTGCAACTGTAATTATTTCATCAGACCTTGGCAAAAAAGATATGGAGCATGCCAAGATGGTTTCATCTCTTAGTATCTGGAGCGGAATCATATGTGGAATAATTGCAGGCATGCTGATAATTGCATTTAATAAACCTATTCTGGTATTTTTGGGAGCAACGTCAGATATCATAGTATATGCAAAAAATTATATGCTGATTCTTGCTCTTGGAGCTCCACTTCTTCTTATAAGCAATATGCTGGGACAGGTCTTAAGAGCAGAAGGCGCTGTAAAAGAAGGCCTTGTAGGCAATCTCATAGGTACAGTCATAAATATTATTCTTGATCCCGTCTTTATTCTTGGATTTGGAATGGGAGTTGTGGGTGCAGCCATTGCAACAGTACTTGGAAATCTTGTGGCTACTATTTATTACATCTATTATATGAAGAATAAAGCTATAGTTCTTAATATGAGATTATCCTATGCCAAAATGAATCCCGTATATATTTTTTCTATTATGGCTCTTGGACTTCCAAATGCAATAAGTACTCTCTTATCAGGTTTTGCTAATTCCTTTGCCAATCAGCTCCTTTCAAAGTATGGCTCAGATTCCATAGCAGCCAATGCTGCAGCAGGAAGAGTCAATATGATAATAGTAATGATACTAATGGGTATCTGTATGGGCGCTCAGCCGCTTATGTCTTATAACTATGGAGCCGGTAATATCAAAAAGTTATCAGGAGTCATTAAAAGGCTTTTAATTCTTTCTACAAGCTTTGGCCTTATAACTGCAGGCCTTGTTATTTTCTTTAAATCCGCCGTTATAAGTATGTTTTTAAAGGATCCGGAGGTTGCTGTGATTGCAGAAAATATCCTTACAATTCTTATGATTAGTTCTCCATTTTTGGGATTTTTCTACCTGGCGACCAATTTCCTTCAGGCAACAGGTAATGCATTAAAAGCAACTATTATCTCCGCACTTCAAAAAGGATTACTTCTTATACCACTTTTATTCATTCTTGAATATCTGTTTGGATTTATGGGTATCAGGTGCGCATATGTTGCAGCTGATTTTGGGGCAATCATTATTTCATGTGCTTTTCTGGTTGTAGAGTGGATGAAAATAAATGATAAATTAAAAAAAGACAATAAAAAAGAGGAAATGAAAAATGGAACAAATTGTGATGGATGTATTGAGCGGGCTTAAGTATTTTTTGATCTACATGTTTTCAATTGCGGGAGTCTTATTATTGATAAACAAAATATTTCCACTTCCCAAAGAATTATTTAGAAAACTTTTTCACTTTGTAGCTTTTTCTTCAGTAGTGGTAATGATATATGCAGCAAATGAATGGATTGCAGCTGCAATAGTTCCCATAGGGGTTATAATTGTCAATTATCCCGGACTTGCAATTTGTTCAAAGAACAAAAAGTTCACTAAAATGTTTTCTGAAAGGCGTCCCGGTGAAATGAAGTCAAGTCTTTTTCAGCTATTTGGAACAATGGCTCTTATTATTTCGATAAGCTGGGGACTGCTTGGACATAAAGAACTTGCTGTTGCAGCAATTCTTATGTGGGGATTTGGTGATGCGGCTGCAGCCCTTATCGGCAAAAAATATGGCAAGCATAAAGTCCTTAGATTTAAGCATGTAGATCATAAGAAAAGCTGGGAAGGAACAGCTGCAATGTCAGTGGTTGCATTTGTATTTGGCCTTGCGAGCCTTATGGTAGTTGGGAACGTTCCTTTAGTAAACTGTCTTCCGGCAATAGTAATAGCTGCACCTTTGGCGGCAATTACAGAGCTTATAACCAAGGGTGGTTATGATACTGTGACTGTACCACTTGTCAGTGCTTTTGCGATTTATTGTTCATATGTTTTTATGGGAATAGCCTGATATAAAAACAAAGCTGGTCCCAAAATGATCTTACTTACTTTTTTGACCTGTATTCTGAAGGCGTAGTGTTATATACTTTTTTGAATACTTTTACAAAATAATTATTATCAGTATAACCTACAAAGCTGCTGATCTCACTTATTGGATAGTTTGTTTCCTTTAACAGATTGGCAGCTTTTTTGCATCTTTGCTTGGCAATATAATTCATTATGGTGTCACCTGTTTCTTTTTTAAAAATTGCAGAAAGACGGGAAACCGACAAATTTACAGTATCTGAAAGCTGTTCAAGTGTGATCTCTTTACTTAGATGAAGTTCTATATATTCTATTAGTTTTTGAATAGAAGGAGAGTAATTGCCAATTGAAAGACGGTGCGCTCTGACAGCGTTTGTAAGTTCCATTATCATTTTGTTCATAAGCTTTGTCTGCTCATCAAATGACAGGTTGGCAGATGAAAGCTGTACATATTTTTGGGTTATTGTATCAATAGTTATAACTGATAATCCTGATTCTTCAGCCGCTTTTCTGGAAAGGGCTCTTAAAATCGCGATATTACTTCCAGAAGTGTAGTATCTTTGCATCTCCTTTACAGTTTTATCCTGTTTGGAGCTGTCAGCCATTTCCTTATAGGCAGAGAAAATATTGTCTACATCACCGTTTCTTATCATAGAAAGAAATCTTTTCTCGGCATCATAGCGTTTATAGATCTCGCTATATCTTTTCTCTTCTGAATAAAGAGTATCAGATTCCTTATTTACATCTTTTATAAAGCCTGTCAGTCTGCGGTAATCATAACTTACAGAGCCCTGGACAAAAGTTTTGATGATACCGTTTAAGAGTTTTTGAAGCTGGTCTGTAAATAGTATGGGAAGCTCTGTGTAGTAGAGCTTTAATGCAGGCATTATAGATATTGCTGCTCCGTGTTCTATCAGTATATTTTCCATTTGAGAATCTGAAAAGCCTGACTTTGCATAAGGCCCTACAATATATTTTTGATCATCAATCGCAAAGAACAAAATAGCAGTATCAAAATAATCCACAACCTCATAAAAAGTTCCGTGAATAGCAACCTTAAGGATATATTGCAGAGCGTTTTCTGTGAACATAGGCTGAAGATCTTTATCAAAACAGCATTTTTTTTCAAAGTCTTTAAGCGCCATGGGATTATCAGATACATCCCACACAGGCACATCAAGTATGTTGTTAATAATATTTTTAAAAAGAGTTTTATCCATTTAAACCTCATGTCGCGAGCAAAGCGAGCGGCTAATGGTTCAAATTGGTGACGCTCGTGACACCAATTTGGGTTTGAAAGTGGAACACTTTCAAACTTTCTACCATAAAAGTATTTTGAAAGCAGTAAGATGTTGCTATTTATAATAATAATATTCTAATACAATTATATTCTTCATGATACATTATAAATGCACTTTAAATCAATGATCATACATGAATTATCAAGGAGGATATAGTGAAAAAATATTTTTGCAATCCGGTAAATATTAATTACAGATATCAGTTCAATCTGGATCAAAGAAATCATGGTGCTATGAAAATCTGTAGAGAAGCCGCAGATCCATCAATGATCATGTACAAAGGAAAATATTATATTTTCGCATCAATGACACTTGGGGTATGGGTCTCTGATGATATGGCTGTATGGGAAAATCACAGACTTCCTGATGAGCTTCCATTATACGATTATGCACCTGACGTAAGGATTATAGGGGAGTATGTGTATCTGTGCGCATCAAGCAAAGACCGTAACTGTGACAGATACAGAACCAAAGATATTATAAATGGACCTTATGAAAAGCTGGAAGGAAGTTTTCCGTTTTGGGATCCGAATCTTTTTACAGATGATGACGGGAAAATATATTTTTACTGGGGATGTTCCAATATGACTCCTATATATGGATGTGAGCTGGACCCTGTAACAATGAATCCCAAAACAGAAAAAGTAGAACTTATAAGTGGAGACCCTTATAAGAAAGGCTTTGAAAGAATAGGAGAGAACAACGAGATTTTTCCGGCATCTGAAGATGAGATTGAAGCATCTTATGAGAATTTCTTCAAGATACAGGGAATAAAAGAGGAAAGCATTCCTGAAAACTTAAGACCGATGATAAAGGGAATGTTTACAAGAAGGCCTTACATTGAAGGTGCCTGGATGGACAAACATAATGGTAAATATTACCTGCAGTATGCCTTTGGAGGAACTCAGTACAATACCTATGGAGATGCAGTATATATAAGTGATAATCCTCTGGGACCGTTCTCTCTTGCAGATAATGCTCCGTATTCCTACAATCCCGGAGGCTTTATTCCTGGAGCCGGACATGGCTCTACTATGGAGGATGAATTTCATAATCTATGGCATGCTGCATCCATGAGGATAAGTGTAAATCATGATTTTGAAAGAAGAGTTGGCATCTGGAAAGCGGGTTATGACAGTGACGGAGAACTGTTTTGTAACCAAAGATATCCTGACTGGCCATATGCTATTTCCAAAGATTATATGGATCCGTGGGAAGATCCTGAATGGATGCTGCTTAGCTTTGGTAAGAAGGCAATATCTTCTTCCATGCTTAAAGGCTTTGATCCTGATAATGTTCTTGATGAAAATGTAAGAACTATGTGGAGACCTAAATCTAACAAGAAGGATGAATGGATAATCGTAGATCTTGAAGACGTTTACAGAGTAAATGCTGTCCAGATCAATTTTGGAGACTATGAAATAGATATAGATCCTACAGGCCAGATCAGAGGCACAACGCAGGCCAGATATATCGAGGAAGCTGATCTTAACACAAGGTGGAAGCTTGAAGGCTCAGCTGATAACGTTACATGGTTTGTTATTGAAGATAAAACAGGCGTAAATACTGATCTATCGCATGATCTTATAGTAAGTCAGGAGGGAATCAGGTTAAGGTATTTAAGGCTTTCCCATATGGAAGTTCCATATGATCAGATACCAGCTGTATCAGGTATCAGGGTATTTGGAATTGGAAATGGAGCAAAGCCGGACAGATCTTCTTATACGGTATCTCGAGGTAATGAACTTGATATGTCTGTAAGTATCCGGAAGGATGATGCACTTGGACATCTTATATTATGGGGAAGCAGTCCTGATAAGCTGTATCACAGCTGTATCGTATATGGAGAAGAAGGAGTTACAAAGCCCAAGAGAATAGGAGCGCTCGTAGCTTCAAGACAATACGTAGTAAGAGTAGACGGTTTTAATGAAAATGGAATTACTGAAGGGGATATCAAAACAATAAAATAATGCTAGTAGTAATAATATATTTCTAACTACAAGGCTATATAAATGATAAGATTCATTTACAAAATAAATTTGTATTGCAAAGAAAGGGGATAACAATGGGCAATAGCAAAAAAGATAACGGGACAGTTTACAAGAGGGCAAAAACGTGGCATATAGCGCTGGCTATGATGACCGGAATAGGTCAGATGGCCTTTTATGTAATGATGAATGGTGCTACATATATCGGTAATTCAAACTTTGGAATACTGATAGCAGTAACAGGAATGATAATAACAGGATCAAGATTATTTGATGGTATAACAGATCCTATCATTGCATATGTTATAGAGAGATTTAATTCGCGTTTTGGTAAGCTTAGAGTAGGTATCATGACTGGATGGGCAGTCATGTCATGTGCAACACTTCTGATGTGTAATTTAGGACCAAAGCTTGGATTAACAGGAGTTGCTGGAGTTTTATATTTTATTTTATGCTACATGATCTATATCATAGGTTATACATTTGTAAGTGTAGCTGGTAATGTTAACTCCAATGTTCTTACTAATGATCCTAAGCAAAGACCTACTATTTCTGTATGGTCAACGACATATTCATATCTTTCTCCAATGATCATCAGTATTGTAGCATCTGCAGTTATTCTTCCAAAATATGGCAACATCCAGGGATCAGGATATTTCGCAGAATATAACCTTGTAGTTATAGCTATATCTTTTGTTACTTTATTACTGTCTTGTATAGGAATAGCTCCATATGATGTTCCTGAGAATTTTGAAGGTATAAAGACAGATAGTAATAAAGACAATAAGCCAACATTTAAGGATATGGTCGCAATCATTAAGGAAAATAAAGAGCTTCAGAGATTTATCATAGCAGCAACTTCTGATAAACTTGCGCAGACAATAGGAAGTGCAGCAGTAGTAAGTACAATGCTTAACGGAATTATGATCGGCTCAATGGCAATATCATCAATTCTTTCTGCAGTAGCTATGCTTCCTGCAATTGTATTTGCAATAATTGGTTCCAGGATTGCAGGTAAAAAAGGAAGCAGAGCAGTCATGGTCGGCTGGACAAGAAATTGTATCGTATTAAATATTTTATTTGCAGTATTTCTTTTATTTACTCCAACACAGCTTATTGGAACTGTTTTGACAGGTAACTTAAGCACAGGAGCAATCCTTATGGCTATAGCATTCATACTGTTTACTTTTTCTAATAATGGAATGAAGATGGTAGTATCAGTTGCTACAAATTCATTTAGATTAGATGTAGTAGATTATGAGCTTGACAGAAGCGGCAAGTATATGCCTGCTACAGTATCAGCTACATACAGCTTCATTGATAAAATAGTATCTTCATTTGGTGCAACAATTGCAACACTTATGATTGGTATAATAGGTTATACAAATACAGCACCTCAGCAGGGAGACCCGCTCACATGGGGAGTTAAGATCATGACAGTTATTCTTATGATTGGATTCCCTATCGCCGGATGGATCTGTACTTTGGTAGCTATGAAAAATTCTGAGCTTACATATGAAAAAATGGGTGAAGTACAAAAGAGTATCGCTGATAAGAAAAAAGCAGCACTCTCATAAATAACTGATTATGTAAAGAAAGAATCGAGGGAATTTATATGAGGAATACATTACTTTGGAATGAGGATTGGGAGTTTATCAAGGAAGGCCTGAAAGAAACAGTTACATTACCTCATACCTGGAATGCAGTTGATGGCCAGACAGGGCCGGATCCTTATTACAGAGGTACCTGTATCTATTTAAAAAACTTTTCAAGACCTGTTATGGAAGAGGGTCAGCGTTGCTATATAGAATTTCGAGGTGTTAATTCATCATGTAATGTGATCATAAATGGCGAGGAAGTTATGAGCCATGATGGAGGATATTCTACTTTCAGAGCAGATATTACAGATTATCTTGCAGATACTAATGAACTTAAAGTTATAGTATCCAATGAGCCAAATGACAGAGTATATCCGCAGAGAGCCGATTTTACATTCTATGGAGGAATCTACAGAAATGTATATATGCTTATTGTAGATGAATCTCATTTTGATCTTGATTATTATGGTGGCAATGGTCTTATGGTCACTCCTTCTATCGAGAACGGTAAAGCCATTGTAGAGGTAAAAGCATTCTTTTTGGGAGAAGCAGATAAAGTACGTGTGTCAGTTGACGGAATCAGAGAACAGGACCTCCTTGTACAATGTAAAAACAAAAAAGGAATCGCCACAGGCACTATTGTTATAGATGATCCACATCTTTGGAATGGAGTAGAAGATCCTTATCTTTATAAGATCACAGCAACACTTCTTTGTAATGGTAAAGAATGTGACAGGATATTTGACAGATTCGGAGTAAGAGAATTTTATGTAGATCCTCAAAAAGGATTTTACTTAAATGGAAAAAGTTATCCTCTTCACGGAGTATCAAGACATCAGGACAGAGCCGGTGTAGGAAATGCGCTGACCAAAGAAATGCATGAAGAAGATATAGAACTCATACTTTCAATGGGTGCTAATTCTATACGTCTTGCTCATTATCAGCATGATCAGTACTTTTATGACCTGTGTGATGAAAAAGGTCTGATAGTATGGGCTGAAATCCCGTACATAACAGTTCATATGGATAACGGACGAGACAATACTGTTTCACAGATGGAGGAGCTTATAACCCAGAATTATAATCATGCTTCCATAATCTGCTGGGCTTTATCCAACGAAATAACACTACGTGGAGTGACTGAGGATCTTATTGAAAATCATAAGATATTAAATGATATTGTTCATCAAATGGATCCAAAGAGATATTCTGCAATGGCCAATCTCTTTCTTTTAGAGACCGACTCACCTCTTGTAACTCTTCCAGATATCAGAGGATATAACCTGTATTATGGCTGGTATGTAGGAGAAATGGAAGATAATGATAAGTGGTTTGATGACTTTCATAATAAATATCCTGATGTAGCAATAGGACTTACTGAGTACGGAGCAGATTCTGTGATAGGGCTTCAGTCTCCCAAACCTCAAAAGGGAGATTATACAGAAAGTTATCAGGCATTATATCATGAGCATATGCTGGAAATGTTCTCTAAAAGGCCTTATATATGGGGAACTTATCTTTGGAATATGTTTGAGTTTGCGGCTGCAGGACGTGACGAAGCAGGAGATCCCGGCAAAAATCATAAAGGAGTGATCACCTTCGACAGAAAGCATAAAAAGGATGCTTATTATATCTACAAGGCATGGTGGACCAAGAAGCCCTTTGTGCATCTGTGCGGCAGACGTTATCACGACAGGATCGAGAGCAATACGCAGATAAAAGTATATAGCAATCTGGATGAAGTGACGCTTTTTGTAGATGGCAGGGAAATAGAAAAACAAAGAGGCTCCCATGTCTTTAAGTTTGATGTAGAGATAAGCCGTGTGCATCAGATAAAGGTAGTATCCGGAGACTGCGTAGATGAGATGGAGATAGCAAAGGTTGATGAGCCGAACCCTTCATATTTTGCATCCAAAGATGAAGTTCATAACTGGTTTGATGAACCCAAAAATGAATTTGATGGTCAGGAAGGATTTCTTTCTATCAACAATACAATAGCTGAGATATCAGAAGTTCCTGAGGGTAAAGCTATCGTAGATAAGATCATGAATGATATGAAAGCCCATACAGCCGGTGGAATGGGAGAAGGAATGACACTTTCTCCTGCAATGCTGGCTATGATAGCAAGACAGTCACTTAAAAAGATACTTATACAAGGTGGTATTGCTATAGATAGTGAAGAGGCCATTAAGCTAAATGATGCTTTAAACAGAATAAAGAGAGTTAAAGATTGAATATGAAACATTTTACTAAAGCACAATGGATAACGCCGGAACCTTTTATTGAACCTGATGTAAGAAAAGGTGCAGGGTATTTAAAGAAAAGATTTGAATATAAAGAAGGAAGAGCGACTTTATATGCTACTGCACATGGGCTGTATCAGATCAGCATAAATGGCCAGGAGATCACTAAAGCAAGACTTACTCCGGGATGTGATGATTATGATATAAGACTTCAATATCAGGAATATGATGTTACAAGTTTTCTCAAGCAGGGTGACAATGAAATATTTGTCATCCTTGGTGATGGCTGGTACAGAGGCTGTAATGGAATCGATGGAATTAGAAATCTGTATGGCAAAGACATGTCTTTTATATGTTCTATGTTTACAGATAAGGATGATAGTGATCCAATTCTTGTAACAGATGAAAGCTGGCTTGCATCTCAAGACGGAGGCATTCTTCTTACTGATCTTGAGCTTGGCGAAACCTGTGATATGGGCAAAGAAATAACCGATTGGCATGAAGCTACAAGTCTTAGATTTGATAATTCCAATCTGGTAGAACAAAAATCACCATATGTAACGGAACATGAAGTCTTTGAAGGTAAGCTATTAGTTACACCTGCAGGTGAAAATGTTTTTGACTTTGGACAGAATCTTGCAGGCTACACACATATAAAGATCAAAGATGCCAAATGTGGAGACAAAGTAAAGCTCATACATGGCGAAACTCTTGATGAAAATGGAAATTTTACGATTGCTAATTTTCAGCCTGGAGACAGGAATAAATCAGGAGGTATCAAGCAGGAAATCAATCTCATATGTAAAGAAGGCACAAATGAGTTTAAACCTCATTTTTCCATGTTTGGATTTAGATATGCAAAGCTTGTAACTGATATACCGGTTGAAAATATAGAAGTATCAAGTATAGCTGTGTATTCTGATATGAAGCAGACATCATTTTTTGAGTGTAGCAATAAGGATGTTAATAAGCTCTTTCAAAATAGTATCTGGTCCATGAAGTCGAATTTTTGTGATATACCTACAGATTGTCCGACTAGAGAAAGGGCAGGATGGACAGGTGATGCGGCAGTATTTGTTAAGACCGGCTTGTATCTTATGGACTGTGGTAAAGTGTTTAAGAAGTGGCTTGCAAATGTCAGGGCGCTGCAGCATGAGGATGGAAAGATGGCATATATATGCCCTAAGAATTCTAATCCCGGAAAGATTTCAGAAATGTTTTCAGCCTCTGTAGGCTGGGGAGATTCAGCAGTTATAGTGCCTTGGAATCTTTATTGTATGAGTGGAGATAAGGAAATACTTTCTTCTAATTACAACATGATGAAAAAATGGGTCGATTTCCTTAAGCAAAGAGCAGGCAAAAGCAAGCTTAAAAACAGATTTGGTAAAAATCCGTACAGAAAATATATCATTGATACAGGTATGGATTATGGCGAATGGTGCGAACCGGGCGCAGATGTAATGAAGACTATGACAGAAGCTTTTAAGAACGGTCAGCCTGAAGTTGCTACAGCTTATTTTGCATATTCTTCCAGGATACTTTCAAAAGTCGCAGATATACTGGGCCATGATGAAGACTCTCGTCATTATGCGGAGATATCAGTAAATGCTACAAATGCTTATAGACATCTTACTTTAAAAGATGGACATATTACATCCATGCGTCAATGTGAATATGTACGCCCTCTTGCTTTTGGATTACTTGAAGAAAAGGATGCCATAATTGCAGCAAAGGATCTTAATGAACTTGTTATTAAAAATGGTTACCATTTGAATACAGGATTTTTATCAACACCTTTCTTATGCAAGGTGCTTGCGGATTATGGTTATATCGATACGGCATATCGGCTTTTACTGCAAAAGGAATATCCATCATGGCTTTATTCAGTAGAAAAGGGCGCTACGACTATCTGGGAGACATGGGATGGAATAAGAAAAGACAATACGGTTCATGACTCTCTTAACCATTATTCTTATGGCGCAATTTCCGGATGGCTTATCTCAGGTATTTGCGGAATTAATTATGCCCATGACAAGCTTGTGATAAAACCTGTTCCAAATAAACAGCTTGAATATGCCAAAGCAAGATTTGAGTCACCTGAAGGAACTATTATATCTGAATGGAAGTATAATAAAGATATAGTATCTATACATATGGAAATACCAAAGGGCGTTGAAGCAGATATAATTACTCCGGATGGAAAGCATCATCTGATAGATGATGAAATATTTGATTACGAATGTAGTAGTAATTGATGGTGAATATGGAGGATTAAGATGATTTTTTCTAAAGATTTCATGCTTGGAGCAGCTACAGCTGCCCATCAGGTAGAAGGAAATAATACCAATTCAGATTACTGGCTTATGGAAAATATGGAGTACTCTCAGTTTGTTGAACCTTCTGGTGATGCGGCTGATCATTATAACAGATTTGAAGAAGATATAAAGATGCTTGCTGATGCGGGGCTTAATACATACAGATTTTCCATTGAGTGGGCGCGTATAGAACCTGAGATGGGAAGATTTGATGAAAATGAAATAGAGCACTATAGGCAAGTTATAAAATGCTGCAGAGATAACCAGGTAGAACCTGTAGTTACCCTTATGCACTTTACATCTCCAATTTGGCTTATCAAAATGGGAGGCTGGGACAATGAAGAAGTCATAGACCTTTTTGCCCGTTATGCTGAGTATGTTACTAAACAGCTCGGTAGTGAAATAAAATATATATGTACTATAAATGAAGCTAACATGAGACTTCAGATAGGTGCACTCATGGAGCGATTCAAGAAACAGATGATGGCCAAAATGGCCCAAAATACAGAGCTGCAAAAGGATGCTGCTGCAGATAATAATAAAGACTCGGTAGAAGGTCAGGTACAGGTAGGCCTTAATCTTTCTAATCCAATGGAACGCATGAAGCTTACTGCTATGGAGAATGTAAAACTATTTGGAGATCCTCAGCCGCATACTTTTGTATCAGCTGCAGATCATAATGGTGATATGATCGTGATAAAGGCTCATCAGGCTGCCAAAAAAGCAATTAAATCCATTAATCCTGACATAAAGGTTGGAATTACTTTATCCTTACATGATGTTCAGTGGATAGAAGGTGGTAAAGAAAAGGCAGATAAAGAATGGGATGAAGAATTTGAACATTACATTCCTTATATTAAAGATGATGACTTCTTTGGACTTCAAAATTACACAAGGACAGTTTATGGCCCTGATGGAATAGTTCCTGTTCCTGAAGGAACACCAATGACACTTATGGACTACGAGGTTTATCCTCAGGCTTTGGAACACTGTATTAGGAAAGTCAATGAGCAAATGCCGAATGTACCTATATTGATCACGGAAAATGGTATTGCTACAGCTGATGACAAACAAAGGATAGATTTTATAGATAAAGCTGTTCTGGGAGTGCAAAACTGCATAAGAGATGGACTTCCGATCATAGGTTATTGCCACTGGTCTCTTATTGATAATTTTGAGTGGCAAAAAGGGTATGCACTTACTTTTGGGCTTTGTGCAGTAGATAGAAAGACACAAAAAAGAAGTCCTAAGGCAAGTCTTAAGCACTTAGGAGAGTATATCTGATTTTACGAAGGGGTTATAAATCAATAGCCCCTTTGTTTTGACCAATATGAATTGGAGATTGAAATGGTAAAAAAGGCTGTTCAGCAAATAATGCTAGGTAAAGTAACCGCAGATGAAAAAAGTGCGCTTAAAACATTAAAGGAAATTAAAAAGGCCGGGTATGATGGAATAGAACTTAACGGATTCATGATAAGACCAACCTCTTTAATGGTGCGCCTGTTAACCAGAGTAGCAGGAATGCCTACAGGAAAAGGCGGAGGACTTGACTGGAAATCTCTTGTTAAAGAGGCAGGCCTATTAGTGGTATCGATTCACGAAGACCTTGGAATGATAGAAAATAATACTGATCAGGTCATAAGGGAAGCTTTAGAATTTGGAACAGATAAAGTGGTTATAACCGGAATGTACCGTTTTGACTATACAGATGAGTATGAGGTTAGGAAGCTTTGTCAAAGATTGAATTTGGCCGGACAAAAGCTTAAAGAAAATGGTATTCAGCTTTTGTATCACAATCATAATGTTGAATTTTCAAAACTTAAGGACAGAAAGATTGATATTAAGACGGATTTCATGGAAACCAATGCTTATGGTCTTATTATAAAAGAGACAGATCCAGATTACGTGAATTTTGAAATGGATTCTTATTGGATTGCAGATGCAGGAGTAGACCCGTTATATGTTATGAAAAAGCTTGAAAATCGATTAAA
>NZ_JAILQF010000190.1 GCF_024699075.1 Butyrivibrio sp. | reverse complement strand
TCAGCAGCTTTTTTTGCTTTAGCATCTTCGTTGGATGCTGCTGAAGCTTTTTCCTGATCATCGAGTGCGCAAAGACTGTCGATCAGTTCTGCTTTTTTGACGCCTGTAACTCTTTTGATGCCTCGAGCTTTTGCAATGTCTCTTAAAGAAGTAAGACTAAGCGTTTCATATTTTTCTCTCATAAAAATATCCTTTTGATATATAAAATGAATGGGTAAGTTTACGAATATACTTTTGATTCTGGTATTCGTACAAAGGGGAATCTCGCCGAATTGGCATGAATTTCTTTGCATCAACTAAAATAGCAAAATAAAACGGTGATGTCAAGCATCACCGCAATGTTTTTTGTTAAAAAATCATGTGTCAAAATATTGAAAAATCAATATTTTTCGTATATATAGCTTATGTCATTTGTGCAATTATTCAAGACTCGAATAATCAAAAGAATGAATATTATCAATCATTAAAGCATAACTTTTGTTAGTGTTAAGATTTTTGGCGTCCGCAATTCCGACAAGATTACCTTTCATATCGATTACAGCTGTTCCACTCATGCCATCCTGAAGTGCTAAAGTAGCAGTAAGATAAATAGGGACGTCCTTTTTTTCAGGTATGGAATCGTTGACTTTTAAAAGGGTCATAGGAGTTATAAGATCCTTGCCGGTATGCTTGTAGTTAGTTGCTATTCCCAGAAGCTGCGCACCTTCCGGAATCTGAGAATAGATCGTTGAATCTGCAGATATCTCTCTAAGTCTTAAAAGGATTCGCATTGGTATATAAGAGGTGTTTATCCTGAAAAGACATATCTCGTTATCACTTGAAAGCCTGGTATATTTGATCGCATCATCAAAAGTAATACGGGTTCCATCATATAGCCAGAGCTCATTATGACCTTCTGTCATAAGATCAAGTACATGGGCAACTGAAATAAAGTATATATATTCAGGCGTTATGTCGTAGATAACTCCTGAACCTGACCATCCGTTGGATGAATTTTCTGAATCGGCGTGGAACAGCTCTATAAGACATGGTTTTACGAGCTGTTGAGCAAGCGTAAAGTTCTCTGTGGATAACGGTTTATAATTGAAGTATCCTGTCTTGCACAAGGTTTCAAGAGATGATTCTGATGTGTAAGCGTCTACTGTAGCAGTAGAAGTTTCCATAGATGATGTAAATGTATCTTCAGAAAAAGCTACTGAATCAGAAAATGTAAGTACGCTGCTTTCATCATATGTTTCATCAGGCATCATGTATGTAAAACGTATACCTGTGTAATTTGAAGCATGTGCAAGTACCATGAGATAGCCGCTGTAGGTTTCGTTTTCAATGATTTCAGATATTTTGGAGCGAATAAGGATATCAAGTCCGTCATCTGATACAAAAGATTCAACCTGATCAGTGGTAAAGTTCTGAGAAGGGCTTAAAAATGATGAAAATGAATCAATTGTATACAAAGAAGGATCCTGAATGAGCTGTGCTTCTGAAAGACTCATGATATAGGCGTCGTCATTGCCTTCTATTACTACTGAATCAGGAGTGGCTCCAAATTTTCCCACAAAATCTTCACTGCCATAAAATGAAAAGCATAATGAATGACCATTATTCATCTTGACGTTGGCAATGTGATAGGAATTCTGACCATTGGCATAAGTCTGAAGGCCCATGAGAGCATTAGAATAGCCCTGAGCGTAATAGGATGAATAAGTATGAGGAGCTGAGAAATCCGGATCCGTGGAGGAAGCAAAGACATCATATGTTCCTGATGCTCTATTCTGTTTGTTGGCTTTGCCTGCATATGCTGTTAATGATACCGGTGCATGGAAAAAAGTGGATAGAACACAAACTGATATGATTGAAACAAGCAAGCCTCTTTTCATAAAACTACCCCTTTCTAGAATGCAGCTGATCATTGTCATATTCCCTTCAGCGTGCATATAAAATATCGGTAATGTGTGGTAGTGGGTGAATAGAAAAAAACATACAAAATAGAAAAAATAATTTGGTGTTTTTTCTCTATTGACTTTATATATATATTTTAACATAGGAAGCAAGTATAGGCTATATGGTAAATAGAATAGTTTATATCGAAATTAAGACAAGGGAACAGCGTTTTACAGGCAAAAGAAAACCCTGCAGATGGGAGGGCTGCAGGGTTAAAAGAGGACTATGGAAGGAAAGGGTTATTTGGGGGAGGAGTCCTTCCATTGCTACTACATATATCGACACCTCTTTATAAAAATTAACCCCAAATTACAAAAAAAATTAATTTTTTTTCTTATGTTCTTTAAGCCGCTTTATTACTTCCTTTTCTGTATCAAATACAGTCTTGCGCCTTGAAGGAAACTGGCTTATGAGCTTATCAAGATTCCTCATACGCCATATAGCGCTGCCTTCAAGTGATGGGATATCGTGATCTGACTTTAGGATCGTAACATAGGACGGAAGATTAACTCCGCTACGGTACAAAAACTCTATCCAGCGATTGATATCGGGTGGCAAAGCTGCAAATCTTGTATCTGTCTGGAATTTCATATCTCCTGTCAACTGTACGCAGCTTGATGCAGAACATATATTCGTAAGTTCGTCTATCGTAAGATAATTAAGCTCGGATTTATTATATTTAGCCATGAGAGCTTTTATGATCTGGCCATCATGTAGTCTGTCAGCTTCTTCTATAAAAGTAAAGTCAAGCAGATACAGGCTGCTGAAATTCACAGGATGATCATTGATACATACAGAGTCAACCATTGATCCTTCATCAGTGACCTGAACATCTCTTCCGCAGGATGGGCAGGTAATCTGACCTACAACACCTTTTCTTGAACCTTTGTGTATATAAAAATGTGAAAAGAAATGTCCGCATCCATCACAGTATAGAGGAAAGAGCGTGATATCCAGTTTCATGGAAAGTTTTTCATCTGTTTTGACTAATAGAATTCTGTTTGGAAATCCTCCGCGTGTGCCGGGGATATAATAATCAAGTGCCATATTTTAAATAGTCTCCTTGTCAGGCTTTAGCCTTATCATCTTATATGATGAACAAAATTCATTGTATCATATTCACAGAAACTGTTCCATCCAGTGTATTACCTGAATAGGAGTTTGGACATAAATCCCAGGGAATATGTTGTTCACAATTTTGTAATGAATTTTGGGGTAAACTAATGTAAAATAGAATGTGAGGGTGAAAAAAATCAGGGAGAACAGACAAATTGGGGACTGATAATAAAGATAAGAATCATATAAATTTAAATAATAAAAATAAATATGCGGACGAGTCTTTGCTTCAAGAAGAGATAGCTTCAATCATGAGATATGAGGCTGATGATGACGATGAAGAAATTGATGAAGAAGAGTTAAGACTTGAAGAAGAGCGCTTTAAGGAATATCAGGCCAGAATAACCAAAAGAATAAATGAAATGAAGGCAGAGCATGAAAGACAGCTTCGTAAGCGCAATATCATAAAGGCAGGAGCAGCTATCGCAGCTGTTTCTGTGGCTGTAGTTGCTGCTTTTAATATGATAGGTTCGCGCCTGTATGCTGCAAGGTCTGTTGATGAGGCAGCTGCAGCAGCATATTCGTCTGAAGAAACTCTGGAAGTATCAGAAGCTGCAAATGATGAGTCATCCGCATCTTCAGTAGCTTCAACTGAGTGTACAGTTGAAGAAAAACAGTATATTGCAACCGAAACAGCATCGACTCAGGAATTTGGAGCAGAGATCGTAAGCTCCTGTGGTATCCTGATGAATGCCGATACCCTTGAGATCGTATCTGAAAGAAATGCTTATGCCAAGATGTATCCTGCATCTATGACCAAAGTTCTCACCCTGTTGGTAGCAGCAGAGCATCTTACTCCTGAGCAGCTTGAAGATACCTTTGAGATTACAATAGAAATAACAGATTACAGCTACTCTAACGACTGTAGTGCAGCCGGATTTGATGTTGGCGAGGATGTCAAAGTCAAAGACCTTTTATATGCACTTATTCTTCCTTCAGGAGCAGATGGAGCTTTAGGACTTGCATATTATATAGCAGGTTCTCAGGAAGACTTTGTTGTTATGATGAATGATAAACTGGAGGAACTTGGTCTTTCAGATACAGCACACTTTACTAATTGTATAGGTATTTATGATGATGATCATTACTGTACAGCATACGATATGGCAATTATAATGCGTGCGGCACTTGATAATGAGCTTTGCAAAGAAGTATTATCAACACATTATTATGTAACTGAACCTACAGAAGAACATCCGGATGGAATCGAACTATCCAACTGGTTTCTTCGCAGGATTGAAGATAACGATGAAGGCATAAATGTTGTCTGTGGTAAGACAGGATATGTGATACAGTCGGGTAATTGTGCAGTAAGTTATGCAGAAGATGATAATGGCAATTCCTATATCCTTTGTACAGGCAATTCTCAAGGATCATGGCAGTGTATATATGATCAGACTATTCTATATGCCAATGCCATGAGCAGTGACGCAGTCACAGATTATGCTGTTTCGGCAGCAGAATCCAGTTCAGGAGGAATAGATGAAGAGTGACAACTTGGTCTGTTTTTATCGTGAAAACGATGCATATGGAGAACTAAGTAATTGGATCGATGCTCCTTTTAAATATGCGGGTATTCAGTATCAGTCATCACTTCAATTTATAATGCTTCACAAAGTCATGATGTTTGGCCAGCGTCAGATAGGCCAGAAGATCATGCAGGAAACATCACCTGAAGAGATCAAAAAGCTTTCTACAAAGTTTGAGGGCTACAGGGATATGGTCTGGGATGTTACATGCGAAGGCGTAGCATACAGAGGAATCAGAGCTAAATTCCAGCAAAATCCCGAACTTGCTCAAAAGCTTCTTGCTACAGGTAATAAAGTAATAGCATTTTCTTCTCCGCTTGATGAGAGCTGGGGAACAGGTATCTCCTTAAGTCAGCCCGAGGCATATGATCCTTCCAAATGGAAAGGGAGAAACAGACTTGGGCGAGTTCTTATGGATGTAAGATCGTGGCTTAGAATGTCGCTACTGGCTTGTGGAGAAATACTTCCTTATATAGATATAAAAGATGGTACCACGATTCCGGAATTTAGAATGACTCCTGGTGAACTTCAGATGATACCTGATTTTACCAGAGCTATTCAGACATATGTCCTGTCACTTCCAGATCAGCATGCCAAAGATACATGTCTTAGATCATACGAAATAGGAAGACTTGACGCTAATATAGCATCACTTCCAAGAGCAGGACTACTCGAAATGAAGCAGGAAGTCTTTGATAACGCAAGACTTAGAACTATCATAGAACAAAAAACAAATCCTGCGGGCGACATCAGTTTGCCTGAATGAAAAACTATTACAGGGAGGCACAGCTTATGGTTACAGAAAGAAAACGTGAGATTATCGAAAAGTATGAGGTTCTTCTGGATAAGGCTTTAAAAGAGGATCCTGAGGGTGGACATGATAGTGCATATCATGATTTCAAAAAAGAATGCAGCGATAATGGTTATGTTGGTGAGCTTCAGCAACAGATGTGGCAATCCATTGTAAAGCGAGTAGATATAAATAATAGAAAGTAATATCTGATAATATTCAAAGGGCCACATAGAGGCGAGACCTCTCTGCGGCCTTTTGTTATTTTATATACGATATTACGTTGATTTTCTTCAAAAAATGCATTTCGTCGTATAAAACATGCATTTCGTCGGAAATTTATTTCAAATTGTAATTTGGATGATAGTATATAAATATCTCCGGATTACAAATAATCTTTTGCACTATGTGGTAAAATGAATCATAATACGTAGGGATAACCGGAGGGGACAGCATGAAAATTCAAAAGATCAGACTGATTTCAAAAAAGTTAGGCCAGTATTCAACAACCTTAGGAGAGGAGTCAGAACAAAAGCTTACTATTTCTGGTTCCGGTCGTTTGTGGTTTACAGCTTACCTGGGAAAGGATGATGAGGATCAGGATTATTCTGCTGTAAGAAAGCTTGGTGCAAGCATCGGGAAAGATCTTGCCGTAGAAATACTCGAATACGTTAATGAAGTATTTTATGGAAGAAAAGAAGGAAAATACATATCAGAAGATCGTGGTTCATTTGAACTTATAATTACTGATACCAAAGGCAATAATTATATATATGGCGGTGAGCTTTCCAAAAATGCAGATAGGATCATAACTAATCTGTCAGTTAAGCTCAGAGAACTGATACCGATCGATAATCTTTTCCTTTTTGACGGCGGTGAATTCCAAAACACAGAGAAAACATCTGTTCGATATTGTTATTGTAACGTAGAACCAAAAGGAATGAGCACTAACTATTTTTATATAAGTGATTTCGGAATGTTACAGTCAGGCTCATATGTAGAAATACCTTTTGGTAAGAAGAATACAATAATGAAAGGAACCGTTATAAGCTGTAATTATTTTGAGGGTGAAGATGTTCCTTTTGCAGTAGAACTTACCAAGCATATCATAAGAGAGATAAGTCAGGATGAATTTGAAAATACTGATGAGCTCAATGAGAACCTTTCAAGAGAAGATCAGGATGATCTTGATGAAGTAGAAGAACTGATCGAGAATGAGAATTATGACGGAATGTACCAATGGGCTTATGAACACCATGAACGTGATGATGTCCAACAGATCATGGCTAAGGTGGTTCAGTGTTACGAGGAATGTGTAAGGCAGAATATGCCGGTTGCAGCACTCAATCTTGGAACATTATATTATGAAGGCCGTTATGTAAGACAGGATTATCAGAGAGCCTTTGAACTTTACAAGATAGCAGCTGATGCAGGAGAACCGCGTGCTATCAGTAATCTTGGCTATTGCTACTATTATGGAAGACATCAGGAAGTTGATTATGCTAAAGCATATGAGTATTTTCTGAAAGGCGCACTTCTTTTTGATGATGCCAATTGTCTTTTCAAACTAGGAGATATGTATCTTCAGGGTTATCATGTAGAAAAAAATGAAAGATATGCATATCTTATGTATGAGCGTGCCATGTTTGAATGTTATGGCGATGACGGAAGACCAGATCCGATAATACCGGATATCATGCAGAAGATGGGACAATGCTTCTTGTATGGAATCGGAATATCACCGGATGTACCTAAAGCACTTACACTGCTTAATAATGCCTTGACAGGTTTTTATTATAGAAAAAAAGATGATCCGAATGCAGTACAGCTGATAGCTGAAACTAAAAAATGCATTGAAGATGCAGAAAAAATATTGGATTCGGAGGAGTAAAAAAGCGAGGGAAAGAGAAATATGTATTGTGGAAAATGCGGGAAGATAGTATCTGATACAGCTAAGTTCTGTCCATACTGTGGTGAAGTTTTTAGTCAAAAATCTGCAGCAGAAAATGGAACTAATGCAGACACTGGTGCAAACCATTCAGGTTATAATGCATATCAGGCTCAGAATACCAATAGTATTCAGAATTCATCAGTACCTCAGAATACTAATAGTGCTCAGGGCTCAACAACACCTTTGAATACTAATGGCGCTCAGAATTCATATTATGGTCAGAATTCATATCAGGCGCAGAATATGTACCAGAACCAGTATAATCAGAGCTATCAGCAGTACAATCCGCAGATGCAAAATGGCTATGGACAGCAGGCTCCTAAAAAGAAGAAAAGCCATAAAGGTCTTGTATTTGGACTTGTCGCAGCTGTAGTTTTACTTGGAGTAGGCGGCGCAGGCGGATACAAATATCTTGAAATGACACATGAAGAGGATTATAAGAAAGCTATAGAAGCAGCTAAAGAAGCTTATGATGCTAAAGATTATGAGAAGGCTGCAGAGAGCTATCAAAGTGCCCTTGATATTAAAGAAGGCGATGAAGTAGCTAAGGAAGGCTTTGATCTTGCAAGTGCAATGATGAAGATAGATTCAGCAACTGCAAGACTTGCAGGACTCTCATCTTATGATGCTTCTATTAATTATGAGCTGAGTCTTACAGTAGATGATACTACAAATGCAAGATCCTATAACCTTACTCAGTCTTCTGAAATGACTGCTACTAATATCACTGATGAAAATGGAAATACAATCGCTTATGTTACAGGTGATCTTTTTACTTCAGCAGATGATGATGGCAGCGAAAGTAATCAGACATATGAAATGTATGTTACAAGAAGCGGAAGTGTTGAGACCAGCTACTCATACACAGAGTCAACAGGCTGGGGCGGAGAACTTACAACAGGAGCTGAAGATGAGGCTACAGTTATCTTAGGTGACATTGCTTCTTTATCTTATTCTTATGATAAGGACAATGAAAGCGAAGATTATTATGTATTTACTGCTACCGGTGTAAATGCCAAGGAGTGTTCATTCCTTACAAATTTCTGCAGTATAACAGATAAGGCTACAGATGCAGGAACACAGAAAATGGACGTGTCTTTGTATCTTGATAAGGAAAATGGAAAGGTCTCAAAGATAGTAGTTTCATATCCGGATCTTTCAATGGCAGATGTTAATTCATATTACTGCACTTATAGTGGAAAGAGTCTTTCTATTTCAATGGATAAGATCCAGTATACTATAAGTATTACTGAATGGGAGTCAGATGCTTCATTATCTGTACCATCTGATGCGGTTGATGCTCTTTCTGTAGGTGGTGGACTTCAGACAGCTGTAGCATTCTCTACTGAGCCTACTGAGTATCTTGGAGTTAATATGTCAGATGTTACATTTCAGGATGCAAGCTTCCAGGTTCCATCATCATGGGTTAAATATGCATCAACCAGTGTAGAGCAGGAGTATCTTCTAAACTCAGATGGAACAGCACGTGTAAGCCTCCTTTATATAGATAAGTCTAATTTCAGCTCAAAATCTGATTCCAAGAATATGGATCTTATTCTTGATAGCCTTACATCAGGAGCTGAAGTAACTGATCCTTCGGATGTAACAATTGATGGTGAAGACGCTCTTCGTTTTGGAGTTACAGCTTCAAGTGATGATGTATCATTAAATGGAGTTATATATGTTATTCCATGCGGAGATGGATACATGGTTGTTGAGTATCTTATGTACAGCGGAGTTGATAACATCTGGCAGAGTCAGTTCAATGCTTTTATTGGAAGTATAACTCTTTAAATTTTATTTAGTAGATATATCCCCCATGCAGACAGGTGAAGAGCCTTAGTGGGGGATTATCATAAAAATGTAGATAATGTGCAGCAAAAGAGGATATAAAATGATTCAATTTCTTGCTGGAATATTTATCAAAGATCATAAGAATATAAATGATGCAAATGTGCGCCGGCAGTATGGAATACTGTGCGGCGCCTTTGGCGTTGTACTTAATATTGTTCTTGTTATCATTAAGTTTATGGCTGCTATGATGTCATCTTCTGTATCAATTCTGGCTGATGCTGCCAATAACTTATCTGATGCAGAAACATCGGTAGTTACGATCATTGGATTTAAACTCGCAGCTCAAAAACCTGACAAAAAACACCCCTTTGGACATGGAAGAATAGAATATATAGCAGGACTTGTTGTTGCCTTTTTTATTTTCGGTATGGCAATTGAGCTGTTAAGAACATCTTTAAAAAAGATAATGGAACCCGAAAAAACCGAATTTAATCTTATTATTGCGGGTATACTTATAGCATCTGTTTTGGTGAAGCTATATATGTATTTGTACAATAATGAAGTTGGAAAAAAGATATCTTCAGCGGTTCTTATAAATAATGCCAAGGACAGTATAGCTGATGTCTTTTCAACAAGTGTTGTACTTATTACTTCGTTAGTAAGTTACTTGTATGATGTAAGTCTTGATGGATATGCAGGAGCACTGGTTGCCTGCTTCATCTTTTATCAGGCATTTGAAGCAACAAGAGATACTATTTCTCCCCTTCTTGGAGAAGCACCTTCTGACGATATGATAAAGAGTATAGAAAGTGATGTGCTTGAGTTCGATAAAATACTTGGAGTACACGATATTATAGTTCATAATTACGGCCCAAGTAAGACTATGATGTCTCTTCATGTGGAAATATCTTCTGAAGGAACCCTTATGGAAGCACATGATCTTATAGATGAGATAGAACATTTTCTGAATCAAAAGTATTCATGCAGTAGTGTAATACATGTTGATCCCGTTGATCTGCATGATGATGAGACTATGATGATCAAAGGAAAGATGGAAGGCCGAATTAAGGCACTTGGTCCTGATATAAAGTTCCATGACTTTAGGATAATTCATCATAAGAATAAAAAGATCATAGCTTTTGATGTGGTTGTTCCCTTTGATTATGATGCTTCTGATGAGGAAATAATAGATTTTGTAAGAGAAAGCAGTAATGAAATGTTCCCAGGGTATGAAACAGAAGTTACTGTCGATAAAGCTGAAATCGTTGATAAGTGAGCATCGTACTGATAGTACATATACTACAGACAGGTGATTTCTTTCCTGATAATACATATGTTGCAGATAAGTGATCATCTTAAAGGTAATAAATATGTTATTTATAAGCGATCATCTGTCCGATAATACATTTGTTAAATAATTATCTTGTAATAAATACTTGTTCTGTCGTATTATATAAAAGCGTAGATATTGTAATTTTTGGTCTTGATATAATAAAGGACTAAAGATTCGAATTAATAAATAGTTAGTAGATTACGGAGGTTTTTGTAAATGAGAGGTTCTAAACCAACACTTCTTTTGATCCTTGACGGATTTGGTCTTAATGATAATCCTGAGGGCAATGCCATTGCTATGGCTAATACACCAAATCTTGATATGCTTATGGAAAAGTATCCTTTTGTAAAAGGAAATGCCAGCGGACTTGCAGTTGGTCTTCCTGACGGACAGATGGGTAA
>NZ_JAILQF010000303.1 GCF_024699075.1 Butyrivibrio sp. | reverse complement strand
CGAATATTGTCGATGATTGACCCCTTGAAAATAAATGGATCCTGCATTAGGACGCCGACTTCATTTCTAAGGGATCTGAGAGAAACATCACGAACATCAATTCCGTCTACCTTTACAGAGCCTTTTTTCACATCATAGAATCTTGTAAGCATATTTATAACTGTAGTCTTACCTGCACCTGTATGGCCAACTAGAGCAATTGTCTTACCTGGAGTAACATGAAGATTGAAATTCTCAAGAATCGGCACTCCCTCTTCATATTCAAAGGTAACATTGTCAAAATCCACGCATCCCTTAACATCCTTAAGTTCTACTGCGTTTTCTTTGTCACAGATATCGACAGGATAATCTATAGTATCAAAAACCTGCTCCAAGTTAGAACTAACCTGAGCAAGCTCCTGAATGATATTAGCAATCTGTGAAATAGGATCTCTAAATGCAGCCATATAACTTGTAAATGTGATCACCGTACCGGCAGTTACAGTGCTACTCCCGGATAATATCAAAACAAGTGCCACCCCAAAAATAGCGAGAGTTCCCACATTCCAAAAGCCCATGACTATAGGAGAATTAAGTCTTGAAAGGATTACAATATGCCACCATTCCAGAACACTTTTTTGGTGAATTGCATCGTATACAGCTTTATTTTTATTAATTCGACTATAATTCTTGATGATCTGCTCTCCCATAATTGATTCTACGAGAAATGCTGATCTGTTGGAGTTCTTGGCTCTTAGCTGAGTGTATCTCTTTCCAAGAACTTTTTTGAGCATAGTTATAGCAAGCATCATGGGTATGACTGTGCAGAATACAACCAGTGTCAGTAATGGACTAAGTGACAGCATGAATACGCTGACAACTACTACTTTTACGATATACACAGCAAACATTAAAACATAATTGGAAAAAAATGTAGCGAGACCGTTTATATACTCAGTAACTCTGACAACAATCTTTCCATCAGGCCTGTTGTCATAATAATCAAAGGAAAGTTCCTGCAAATGATCAAAAATATCCGTTCTTATTTTGGAAATAATAGTAAACCCAACTTTTCCCATGTTTAAGGTTTGAATATAGGTAACAGTTATCTCGATAATTGCAAGGAAGAACATACTGCCACATAAAAGTGCCAGCTGCTTGTAATCATCATCCGTTACAACTGTATCAACGATAACTTTTAATAATCTTGGTGGTATTAATGAAGTAACTGAAGATATCAGAAGTAAAATTCCAACCATGATGAGAGTCTTTTTAAAAGGCAAAACATACCTTAGAGTCCTCATAAGCTGCTTGAAATCAATCTTTTTTTCAATTTTTTCATCTTGAAAGAAGGTATTTCTTTTAGCCATATCAGTCCTCTTTCTGCTCTTTTTGTTCCATCTGAATTTTATATACTCTGGCAAAACTGCCGCTTAATTCCATCAATTCCTTAAACGAGCCTCTCTCCTCGACACGGCCTTCTTTCATATACAAAATCTCATCGCAATCCTTTACAGAGGAAAATCTATGTGCCGTTATAATGAGCGTTTTTTCTGAGAATTTCTCATATATTTCTTTTAAGAGAATTCTCTCAGTGTTAACATCCAGCGCACTTGTAGAATCATCCAGTATAAAGACAGGAGCATTCTTTAAAAAGCATCTCGCTATAGATATACGCTGCTTTTGACCGCCTGAAATACCTATTCCGCGTTCTCCTATAATTGTCTGATATCTATCCTCAAGCTCATTTATAAAGCTCTCAGCCTGGGCATGGACAGCAGCTTCTTTTACAAGTTTCTGGTCTGCATAAGGCTTAGAAAAAGCTATATTTGACTCAATGGTATTTGAAAATAGGAAAACATCCTGAAATACATAGGAAAACATATCCCTAAGTGTTTCAAGCTTGTATTCTTTGATATCATGGCCATCAATAGTTATACTTCCTGAAGATATCTCCTTCATTCTGATCAGAGTCTTAAGCAGAATACTCTTTCCAGAGCCCGTCTCACCTACTATTCCAACCTTTTTGCCATAAGGTATAGAAAGCGATACATTATCCAAAATTTTCTGCCCATCTATGTCCAGAGTAACATTTTTCATCTCAATAAATGGCTCATCCGTATGAAGATCAGCCATAGCATTATCGGGTGTCTTACTCTCTTTTTCCATAAATCCCTTTAATGAAAGGCCCGATACTGTCTGCTGCTGCATGTTAAGAATATTATTGTTGACACTGTTAATATCTGACATCAAACGAACTACATACGTGGATGAAGATAGTATGTAGCCTACTGTAAGCCTGCCTTGCATAACAAGATAAGCTCCAATAGCGATAGTTCCAACATAAGCTATCTGTTTGATAATATTTAAAGTCATTTCAAAATTAGCTGTAAGCGACACCTGATCGATATTGGTCTTGCAGAAATCCATGTTGACCTTATTAAACTTTTCTTTTTCCAAATCCTCATTCACGAAGGATCTGACTATTCTCACACCGCTTATATTCTCCTGTGTAGTCAGGTTAAGTGCAGAACTGTTATCCCTTATCTTGGTAAAATTTTTTCGAGCTCTCTTTTTAAATGTGAGAACTGCATGAATCAGTATTGGAGCCAATAATAGTGGGATTATGACAAAAGAAATATCAATAGAAGCAATGAGAATTACCGTCGTAGTCAACATAAAGATAGAATCACCAAAATATGGAATCCTGTGACTAAACAGCTCTTTAAACATAATTGTATCGCTGTTGAGGATTTGAAGAAGTTCGCCGGAATTATAATCACTTATAGTATCTGAATCAAGCTTCATCAGCTTGTCATATGAAGCATATCTGAGGGTAGTTTCAAGATTCAGGCCCACTCTCTCCTGAATGAGGTCTCTAATATAAATAAGACCGATTCTAAGTGCGACCATAATAAGAAAAAAGCCACCTACGGCAAAGAAAAGCTGTAAAGAATTTACAGCTCCGAATTTTCCAGTCAAAAGGAAATGAAAAATACCGCCACTTTCGTCGTTAACAGCAGTATCCTTGATAACATAATCAATCAGAATACCGGATAAAAGTGGCAAAAGAAGTTCAGCGAAAATACCGATAAAACTCAGTATTTCCGCAAAAATAGAAATCCAAAGATCTTTTTTGAAGTATCTAAAGCCAAATTTAAGTGTCTCCACTACCGTGCCCCTCATATAGCTGTTTTCGGCCTATACACTTTTCTATAATACTGAAAATTTCCTCAACAGATTCTTTACAATCATTTTTGAGCCACTCGAAAACTATAGCCATGACTCCGTTTATATAAAACTTCATCCAGTATTTTTGCTCGTTTTCAGGTATTCCAAATCTTATAAAAATAGGCTTTAGTACACGCATATACAAAGATGACATCTTTTGTTCAGAGCGCATTATCACTGAATTATTAACTGCTGCCCTGTACACATTTTTATGCCCTTTTACATATTCGAGGTAAGGAATTAAATATTCTCTTTTTATCAAAATAAGATCTTCAAGGGGAAGTTCTTCAATCCTATTAACAAACCCATCTCCATCCAATTCAAATGAATGTCGAAAATCATTATTGATATAGTCAATAGTTTCTTCTAGCAGATCATTTATATTTTCATAATGAAGATAAAAAGTTGATCTGTTAACTCCCGCCTTTTCACATATTTCTTTTATGGTTATGTACTGAACGTCTTTTATGCTTAGAAGTTCAATAAATGCCTTATCTATAATAAGGGCAGTGTTAAAATATTTACTTTCTGATTTAGTCATAATAACCTGCCCTTTCTATATTAGTCATTTTCTTCGCTAATCTGCTTGGCAAGTTCCATGATATCAAATGCATATTTCTTTTTGCCATTTGCAAGAAGCTTTTTGTATGCCGGATAATTAACTCCTACTCCTATAATACCTATTATACCAATTATAATTCCTAATATAAAAGATATCTGGCTTCCATCACCAATAACTCTCATTGACAGACACATTCCAATTCCAAGTAGCATTGTCATTACCAGTCCAAAAGAATAGGCAAAAACATTTGCTCCAAATTTGGCCTTTCTATCCAGTTTCTTAAGTGCCACTACCTTGGAAGTATCCTTTGGTGCATACTCGTTTGCAATTGACTCTGCATAAATTTTATCTGTGTTCATAGCTTTACGCCTCCTTCATTTGATAATTAAATTATAAGAATGAAAAAGGATACTATGAACAACATAAATCCAAAAAAGTGTTGATTTAAAAAATCTAAAAGATCAATTTATCATTTATACTGTTTTACAAATTCTGCAGCTGCCCTTACATCATCATCATTAGGTCTTCCCTTGTGAATACCCTTGAATTCACCCTTGCAGTGGAATTCATTTGTATCCATTGGTACTCCAACCTTATCAGCTTCTGCCTTTACCTTTTTGTAAGTAGAATTGAGCAAAGCAGCTGAGCCAAAATTAACTATCTTTCCAACCTTATCTTTAGAAAGAGTTCCAACAAAATCTTTGACCTCTTTATCAATATTAAATGCATAATAAGAATTTCCAAGAAATAGAATATCTACATATTCATTTATTCCTGCGCTTATAGGAAGCGCCTCTACTCCAAGTTCCCTGGCCATAGCCTCTGCAAGTCTCTTGGTGTTACCGGTTTTAGTATAGTATCTTACTGCGTATTTCATTAGATTTTCCTCCTGAATAGGTTGTATGTTGTTGCTCTATTTAATTGTATGCAATTCATTTTAACCCTATTCCCAATTTTTGTCAAATGAAGTCTATAAATTCCTTCTTTCATACAACTTATATCCTGCAATTTTCTTTGCAAATGCATTCACCGTAAATCCTCCATTTTTTACTAAATCGGGTGCAACAATATATAAATAAGGATTATTGTTTGACTATGCTAACAAGCTATGATAAATTATCTTGCAGTTAGCCCAAACTAACAAAAATAACAATAAAGGGGATAAACATATAATTATGAAAAAGTCTATATTATCCATATTTTTGACATTATCTATTGCTGCAACAATGACAGCATGCGGAGCTTCTGCTAAAGAAGCTGAAACATCCGCTTCCAATGATGTTGGAGAAAGTACTACTGAATCATCAGCTACATCTAATGATTCAAGTTCAGAAATTACTGTTTCAGATGAATCTACAGCACAGTTCCCAATAACAATCGAACATGCATTTGGTGAAACAGTTATAGAAAGTAAACCTGAAAGAATAGTTACACTTTCATGGGCTAATCAGGATCCAGTCCTTGCTCTTGGAGTTGTTCCTGTTGGAGTTTCTGCTGCAAACTATGGATACATGACCGAAAACAAGCTTCACGTATGGACAGATGAGGCATTTAGTGAATTAGGAGAAACATCTCCCAACGTATTCAATGACGAAACAGGCTGGGATTATGAAGCTATTGCAGCTGCAGAGCCTGATATTATCATCGCTTCATATTCAGGATTTACAGAAGAAGAATATAATCTTCTGTCAGAAATTGCTCCTGTTGTACCTTATATTGAAACTGCCTGGAAGACCAACTGGAGAGATCAGACAATTGTAAACGCAACTGCTATGGGTATGAAATCAGAAGGTGAAGCCCTTGTAGAAGAGACTGATGCTTTAATTGCAGATAAGCTTTCGAATTATCCTGAACTTGAAGGTAAAACAGCAGCATTTTTCTGGATCACCCAAGACGATATGAGCACTTTCTATGCATATCTTCCGAACGATCCAAGAGCTTCATATCTTAATGATCTTGGACTTACAACACCTGAAAGCATTCTCTCTCTTGCTCAGTCAACAGAAGATTTTTCTGTAACAATCTCAAGAGAAAATGCTGACCAGTTAAGTGATGTTGACATTATGATCGTATATGGAGATGAGTCACTACTTGAGGCAATGCAAAACGATCCTCTTATGAGTCAGATACCAGCTGTAGCCAATGGTGCTGTCGTACTTCTCGATTCAAGCTCTACTCTTGCAGCTGCAACAACACCTTCTATTCTTTCAATACCATATGCAATTGACGATTATTTATCAGCTATAAGTGAGGCAGCAAGCAAGATTAATGAAGAGTAAAAAAACTTACATATTATTTTTAATCGGTATTTTTTTACTAATAACATCTTGTATTTTATCAATAACCTACGGTGCAAAATCCGTAGGTTTATCTGATGTTTACAATGCTATTACTAATAAAAGCACCGACAATTTTAACGTAAACATAGTAAAGGCACGCATTCCAAGAACAATATTCGGAATAATAGCAGGCGCAAGTCTTAGTATTTCCGGTGTACTTATGCAGTCCATAACACGAAATCCTATCGCAGATCCCAGTATTTTAGGCGTTAATACAGGCGCTTCTTTATTTATTGTAATCGGAATAGCCATATTTAACATTCAATCTAAATTTTCATACATTGGTCTTTCTTTTATAGGAGGTATGCTTACAGCTGTTTTCGTATATCAACTAGCATCAATGGGACGTGAAGGAGCTACGCCAATAAAACTTGCAATATCAGGTGCTGCAGTAAGTACTGCTCTATCTAGCATAATAAGCCTTGTTATGATGCCGGATTCAAGTGTTATGACATCATTTCGATTCTGGCAAGTGGGAAGCATCGGCGGAGTATCAATGACAGATGTAGCCATTTTATTACCTTTTTTTATCATTGCTATAGTCATAAGCCTTTTATTATCAAGAGATCTAGATACTCTGTTACTATCTGAAGAGACAGCAAAAGCGCTAGGACTTAACATTAATAGAATACGTATACTTGCCGCAGTACTTGGCGTTCTTTTATGTGCAACAATAACAGCTCTGGCTGGTCCTATAAGCTTTATAGGGCTGATGATCCCTCACCTTATAAGGGCTTTAATAGGTTCAAAGCATATTCCTCTTATCCTGTTAAGCGGTATATTTGGCAGCTGCATCCTTATACTATCAGACATTTTGGGAAGAATATTAGGACGCCCAGGTGAACTGGAATCAGGCATCATGACTGCGCTGATTGGTGCTCCTGTTTTTATACTAATAATACGAAAGTCGAAAATACAAAGCTTATGAATACGACCACAAATATTTGCTCGGGAATTCAGAAAAGAAAGCTTACTTATCTAATGATAATTTCAGTAATGCTTATCCTGGTTGCCGGACTTACATGCCTTAATCTTACAATTGGTGAAAAGAATTATTCCATTTTGGAAGTATTAAATATGATCATCTCAAAAAGCGATAACTACATTGTGATGAAACTAAGACTACCACGTACACTTGCTGCTATATTCTGCGGAATGGCCTTTGGCATAGCAGGTAACACCTTTCAGACACTACTTGGTAATCCACTTGCCAGTCCTGATATAATAGGAGTTTCGTCAGGATCAACCGTAGCAGCCGTATACTGCATTTTATTTTTAAACCTAAACCGCGGAATTGTATCACTTCTTGCAGTTATTGCAGGTCTTGTAGCAGCACTTTTAATTTATAAAATATCAAATACAGATGGCTACTCTGCAAACAGGCTCATTTTGACCGGAATAGGTGCCCAGGCTTTTTTTACAGCACTTATCAACTGGATGATCATGAAAGCAGCAGAATATGATGTTGCTACTGCAATGAGATGGATGACAGGTAATCTTAACGGCATTACAGTAGACTCTCTTCCATTTCTTATAATAATAGTTCTGATATCTCTAATTATTATGTCAAATCTTAGAAATGCCCTACGTTCATTAGAGCTAGGAGAAGCCTATGCTACTATACTTGGCGTAAGAACAGACTTTATCAGAACAATACTTATTATATGTTCAGTATGCCTGATCGCATTTGCCACAGCAATATCAGGACCAATTTCCTCGATAGCTTTTTTGTCAGGGCCAATAGCAACACGAATATGCGGTAAATCTCAAACCAATCTTGCTTCAAGTGCATTAACAGGAGCAATTCTGGTTCTGGCAGGTGATTTTATCGGACAAAATATTTTGCCTACAAGATATCCCGTTGGAATCATTACAGGTATCCTTGGAGCACCATATTTAATATATCTTCTTATAAGCCAAAACAAGGGAGGTACTACCTAATGAAAATGCAAGAGCTTAAAGCAGAACAGATAAAAGCAGGTTACGGAAATAATAATATTTTAAACTCCGTAAACTTACATATTCCAAAGGGAAAAATAAGCGTTATCCTAGGTTCAAATGGTTCAGGAAAATCTACTATGCTAAAGACATTTTGCAGACTCCTTAATCCAACTGAAGGTCAGATTACTTTAGATGGCAAGTCTCTTAGCTGCATTAAGTCCAAAGATATAGCTAAAACCATAGGGCTTCTTCCCCAAAATTCTATAGCTCCTGAGGGCATAAAGGTTTCAGAGCTTGTTGCTAGAGGACGTTATCCTTACAGAAAATTCATGGCACCCATGTCTTTGGAAGATTATAAGGCCGTTGAAGATGCTATGTGTGCAATGAAGATCACAGAACTTGCTGACAGGAGTGTAGACGAGCTTTCCGGCGGCCAGCGCCAACGCGTATTTATAGCTCTTGCTCTTGCACAGGAAACCGATATTTTATTTTTAGATGAGCCAACTACTTTCCTGGATATTTCCTATCAGATTGAGATTTTGGATCTTCTCAAAGAATTAAATAGAAAGAAAAAGACTACAATCGTAATGGTACTACACGATATTAATCTGTCCAGCAAATATGCTGATTATATCTTTGCTATGAAAAATGGAAATCTGATCAAGGAAGGAATTCCATCGGAAATAATATCTCCTAAGATTATAGAAGATATCTACGGAATAAAGAGCGTTGTTATATGCGATCCTATCTCCAACTCTCCGATGATAATCCCTATTGGTGCGTTTGACCAGATTCCAAATGCTTCTTGAATTTACCGGGAGTTAGACCACACCAGTTTTTAAAAGCGTTGTAAAAAGCAGTTTGGCTTTGATAGCCGACTGCTTTTGATATTTCTTCAAAACTTGCCTTATCTTCTTTGATCATCCATGCTGCATGGCTCATTCTTACACTATTTTGATAGTCCCAGATAGTCTGTTTAAAATAGTCCTGAAATCCATATTTGAGCTTCTGTTCGCTAATTCCCACTTCCTTAGCAAGCATGGGGATTGTCTTAAATTCAGATGCTGACGAAGTAATAATATCTCGTACCTCTGTGATTTTCCTAATATCACTTGCTTTTAGTTTTATTGTCCTGTTTCCGGCTTCAATAATCCTCTCACTTTCTGCAAATGTCATCTTGAACAATGATCTGTTAATAGGATTAAGAACAAGAGCAACCAGTTCCAGAGCATAAGATATCGCAAGTTCTTTAGTAAGTATACGGTTTTTTATATTTCTTTCCACCTTGTTTAGAACATCATTCATATCCTGGCTCAGGACTGAATATCTATAGTTCATAACAAGAAAATCAAGATCATCAATTGTTTTTCCAAGCATTGGAAGAACAGATTTTTTCAAATACTCATATTCAATTGAAAATTCTACGCCTTTAAAATGCTGTCCGGATCGCCACACACCAGTACCAACATCCATTTTCTCCATAGCCATAAATGATGAAGGCATAGAGTGTACAATAAGATCATTCTCTTCAAGGGAATAGGTAATGCCTTTATAAACTATTCCAAAATGAAGGAATCTATTATCATAATGATACTCAATAGCAAAATCATCCTCTATTACATAATCTCCTATGCCGCACTGGATGACATCATCAGCTCCAAAACTGACAATACTGCCACCTTCATTATTTATATAGATGCAGTAGTCTCCTTCTTTGTGGTCACAAGAAATATTTGCATATTGATAAAACAAATTTCGATATTCAGTTGGTGAATACGCAATACTTTTTTTCATAAGAAGAATATATCATTACTTAGAGTAAAGTGTAAGGTCTAAAAGAAAACAGCGGACTAAAAGGCTGATTAAACCTTATAGTCCGCAAATCATCAATATATATTAAAGAAGTGTTTGACTTATCTTACCGGGATCAAAATATCTCTAAAGCCTTCTTAGCAAATCTCTCACCAAAGATTGTGAAGTAGTCCTTATAGTGCTCCATACCGTTGTGCTTTTCTACGTTTCCATTAACACCAACCGGCCCCATATGAATAACAGGTGAACCAAAAGCGCCGCCGCTTGAATAGCACATCATGCCCTTAGTAAGCTCAAACGTAAGAATGTTCTGGATTACCATTTCACCACCGCCATGAGTGAACTGCTCTGTTGCAAATGCTCCACCAAGTTTTCCTGTGAAGTTAAGATTATTTGACTTATTCATCAAAAAGTCATGAAGATCAGGAGTCATTGCTGCAGCATATGATGGTGATCCGATAACGATTCCCTTTGCATCATTAACAAATGCTTCATCAACACCATCTATAGAAAAAGCTTTTGCTTCAACATCAGCATTTGCTTCCATTCCTTGTGCTATCCATTCTGCTGCCTGTTTTGTATTACCTGATTTGGAATCATAAATTACTGCTAATTTCATTTTTGCCTCCCTGTAAATTGTTGTTTTGTGTTTAAATAATGAATTTTGTCACTTCATTCAAAAAACTATGATTATTATAATATGACGTAAGGGTCAAAAGTCATTTCGATTCGAGCTTGCTCGAAATCGAATATGAATTTATGACCCGCCAAACATGAGCAAAGTAGCACGTAGTGCGGATTTGTGAATGTTTGAGGATTGTGGGAGTTTCGTAGA
>NZ_JAILQF010000230.1 GCF_024699075.1 Butyrivibrio sp. | reverse complement strand
TAAGTTCATATACTATCCATGATGATGCGATAGCATCTACAGAGTCACCGAAACGATTGACGATAGAAGATGCGAGATTTTTGCGGTAGTTTGGGTTTCTGAATAGCTTGTCATACTTAAAACTCATGATAGATCCTCCTGTAAGATGTGTGCGCTCATCTTATAAATACGTTTATATACTAAGATGCGGCTGTGTTTGATGATTGTCATTTATTATATTAGATAATAGTCTAACAGCTCTTTGATTAGTATGTTATATCAGTGTTAGATGAACGTCAAGTATCAAGTTAGATGATAGTAAAATCACTACAGATAAGATAAAAAAGATCAAGATATTTTTATAATTAAATAGCCATAAAACCCATTACCTTTAGGTGATGGGTAGTTCACAATTGGATTCTGATACTATTGGTATAAAGAATATTGGCAGGAGTTTTTTTGCACTGTAGGTGGTAAAATAAAGTAGATTGCGATGAATAGATAATTAAGTGGTGGCGACAACGTGTTATGCAAAAGCAGTGCAAAACATTATAAGGAGTTTTTATGAGAAGTTATAGGATTAGCGAAAAGTTAGAGCGCATTGAGCTGAAAACATATAAGAATCTTGAGTTTCAGTATGTCATAGTCATGACAAGTGATGAGTGGAAAGAAAGAAGTGCTGATTTTGATATGGGTATTGAATGGGATATTTATTCAAGATCCGGTAGTGGCACCCGTGCCGAAGTCAACTATGATTCTGTTACAGGTAAGTTCTCTATACTGGATAGGCAGAATATGCCTGAGAAGGCTGGGGAGTTCACTTTTTCTCTTGATGAAAAGGGAATAATCTTCGTAGATGATAAAGGTCTTGCAGGTGAGATTGTAGACAGGATCGCAGCTTCCAAAAAGCTTTTTAATCCATGTCTTGAAAGATTCCTATATGATTTCCTTGAGCAGATCATATATAACGATGCAGATCTTCTTGCATCCTATGACAGGACTCTTGATGATATAGAGAAGAAGATATTTGCAGGGCATACGGATAATGTTCTTATGAATATAGCTGAAATGAGAAATCAGCTGCGAGACCTTAAGATCCACTATCTTGAACTTATGGATGTATGTCAGGAATTTGAAGAAAATGAAAATGAATTCTTTATAGCAAGTAATGAAAGATATTTCCATCTTGTAAATCAGAGAATCCAGAGATTGTATGAAAGGGTATCATCTCTTGTAGAGTTCACTATTCAGCTGCGAGAGTTCTGCCAATCAAAGACTGATGAGAAGCAGAATAGTAACCTTGCCTACCTCACTGTAATATCCAGTATCTTTATGCCACTTACTCTAATTGTGGGCTGGTATGGCATGAACTTTAAGTATATGCCTGAGCTTGACGAGAAGTGGGCTTATCCTGTGACAGGTATCATATGTATACTTATTGTGCTTGTAAGTATAACCTTTTTCAAAAAGAAAAAACTTTTGTGATAAATAGACTTTGAATATTATAAAAGTCACATTTTTGCATTGATAATTGGACAAGGCAGCCGAAATGCTATGATTCGGCTGCCTTTTTTGCTATTAAATGAGCACATAATAGCACAAGGTGACATTGTTTTTGGCTTTAATATGATGGACAATAAGTCGGTGGGTTTAAAGGTATAGATAATATAAAGGAAGTATATTAAACTGCGCCAACAGGTCTTTTGTGGCAGAACTTCCATGACTAATGAAAGGGGTTACTTATGACAGATAATAAGATTACTAGGACATCAAGACTTCATCCTCAGGAAATAAAAAGTAATGAGTACAGATATGATTCTTTTAACACAGGAAAACCTTTTGAAGGAAAAAAGAAAAGGCTTCCATGTATGGGGTGGAATAGCTGGAATGCATTTGGAAGCGGCAATACTGAAGCTCTTACCAAGGCTATGGCTGATAAATTCATAGAGCTTGAACTTGATAAGGCAGGATATGAGTACCTTGTACTTGATGATGGCTGTTACAATTCAGAAAGAGTAGACGGAAGGCTTACTAATGAGCCTCTTAAGTTCCCAGGCGGATTTAAGGCACTTGCAGATTATATTCATGCTAAAGGCCTGAAATTTGGTATGTACAATGATATAGGGACTAATCTCTGTGCAGGATCAGCAGTTGGAACCTGCGGCTTTGAAGATGTTGATGCTGTAAGCTATACAGACTGGGATATAGACTTCCTTAAGGTAGATAACTGCTACTATCTGTGGGATAATGCAACATTTTCTGACAAGGAGAATGCAAGATTTACTTATGCTCCTAATATAAAGGGGATAAGGCTTGCCTTAGCAGATCAAAGTGAATATTCATTTGATGCAGATCTAAGAGAATACTCATTTGACGCAGTAACAGATGGGATAATTACAGGAAGACATGCTAAAGTCAAGGATAACTATGTTACTAATATAGGTACTTTTGATGGAACTAATATAGGTAATACACCTGTTGGTGACCAGAGTAGTGAGCTTTGTTTTAAGCTTAATGATATTCCTGAGGGATCCTATAAGCTTTATGTAACCTATGCTACCGGCAAGGAAGTCGGAGTAGGGCAGTGGCTTGAGGTTGCAGTATCAGATGGAAGTAAGTCAGACTTCTTTTGGGACAACCTTGTAGAAAGTACAGAAGGCACTGAAGACTTTAAGGAGAACTATGTATGTGATATATCTGTAGGAAGCGGTGATACTATTCTTAGACTCATGAATCACAGACGCCAGGAGAACAC
>NZ_JAILQF010000219.1 GCF_024699075.1 Butyrivibrio sp. | reverse complement strand
CGAGTTCTTCTTTGGTAATGACGCCATCATTATAAGCTTCTTCTAGCTCGTTCTGATCTATAGTCTGAGCTTTGCCGTCTTCGGATACAACTACGTCAAGGAATAAGTCGTAGAATTTTGCATCGCCATTTTCAGCTATATCATTTCTAAGAGTAATATCAATGTAGTGCTGGAAAATCTCACCTTTGCGGAACATTGAAGTGATCACATAGTTACCGCCTTTAGGTGCAAGTTCAAGCCACTGATACCCATTATCTGCTATACAAAGCTCTCCTTTGGGACTATCCACCATCTCAGGCTCAGTTAATCCAGTAAATGTAATAAGTCCTACTCCGCCTTCGAAATATTCATCCTTTTGGTACATGCATTTAAAGTCGCGTTGTGTGTCGTTATACCACTCTCTTCTGTCTAAATTCTTTTCTTTTACTTCTAACAAATCTTTCTCCTAAAAAAATACTAATATCTTTTTTATGACTTTTGATCAGACTATTTACCTGCTGATCATAATCATAAGAATATGTCTATTATCTTTCGTAGAATTCCAATGCAAATAGTATAGCAAGTATAGCGATGCCATCTTTGGTCTCGTTATTTTTAAGAAGTTCTTTAACTTCACTAACAGGCATCCATACTTTGTCTGCAACTTCATCAACGTCCTTGATAGTGCCCTCGCTTTCAACCCTGGCGCCGAACACGTGCATCACCTGATCGGTCATTCCGTTTGATGGCGTCTGAGAGCACAGGAATTTAAGGTCTTTAACAATGCAGCCTGTCTCTTCCATAACTTCGCGCCTTGCAGCATCTTCAATCGCTTCACCTTTTTCCACGCCTCCAGCCGGAATCTCCCATTCAAGACGCCCTGCGGAATATCTCATCTCCCTGATCATGAGGATCTCGTCCTTGTCGTTAAAGATTACGATGGATACTCCTTCTCTTGGATAATGGATCTGGTGATATTTCTCTATGATCTGACCGCTTGGAAGCTTTACTCTATCTGTATAAAGGCTCACGTAGTCGCTTTCATAGATTGTAGTTCTTGAAAGGCGCTCAGGAAGTTTGATGGCCTTATCGCTCATATTAAAACTAGTGTTACAGGATTCTATATCTTTATGATCAATTATATTAATTTTAGTATTCATAATTCCCCTTATAAAATTCTGCTCTTATTTCTCTTACCGCCTCTTCAACTTCTTCCCAGTCGCTCCCAGTCGCATTTTCCATAGCATATCTTGAAATGTCTCTGAGACAGCTGACTCCTCTTCCAAACTTTTCTATCATCCAATCCTTAGTCGGGAATATCCAGATGTGAAAATGCTTAGATCGCTCCTCCTGAACCAGAGTGATCTCCTGAGCAAGTCCGAGATTCTTGATAGCTCTTTCTGCTTTTGAAATAACTTCACCCATCTCCATCCACTCTTCTTTATACAACATAGAAAAAGAGTTTACGTGCCTTCTTCCTGTTATTATAAAAAAGCCCGGTATCGGAACTTCAGGATCAGCTGCAAGTACAATATTACGGCTTTCATAGATTGTTCCGCCTGGTGGAGTAAGTTCTCCTTTCGCTATAGAGCACCCAATGTATTCATAGCTATTAGCCTCATCAGTATAAATCTGCTGCGTGTTTTCTTTTTCCATAATAACAGTTCCCATTAGTATATGTTTTCGCAACCTTGAAATAGAAATCTGCATTTGCTGCAGATTTCGTAAGAAAGTGAATCGGTAGTTAAATAGGCTAGGCACCGAAGGTGTTCTCAATTGGCCTATTTACATGACTTTTGGAACGAAGTGACAAAAGTCATACCTCCATAATAATTTTCACTGCTGCCAGTCAGCTTTCTCGTTGATTGTTATGTTACGGTATGCCCTTAGGGCCGGGTCAAGGCTTCGATGAGTTATTTCTTTGATGATACTATATCCGAACACTGAAAAAAAGAGGCTTTCTGAAGAATCATTCTCAGAAAATCTCTAGTTTTCTCCTTATTCAATGCTGGAACATTTTTCGCATTTTTATTTCAAAACTTTTTTAAGTGAATCCGCCGTTTGCGTACTAGCTGGTTCCCAATCGAGATCTTTAGCAAACTTATTTTTTATACGGAATCTGTCCCAATTTCCTTTTAATGTCAAACATATTGTATACATAAAGTATACATGTAATAATTAATATCAATTGAATTTAATATATAGGAAGGAGATACTTTTTTATGGGGAACTATCGTAACTTCACTCTGACTACGTACTTCGTAGCTCAGGCAACTGCTACTATTACAGAAGAAGAACTTGAGAAACAGCTTTCTTTTATCCTTAAGCACATAAGACTTGATAAGGTATACCTTGAGCCATGGCGCGGTCTTATGGCTTCACATGAGCAGGTTGAGATGTGCAAAAAAGTCTTCAACAGACACAATATCAAGGTTGCAGGCGGCATCACTACTGTAATTCCAACTCCTGAAGGTGATAAGCCTAAAGCAAGACTTTTTGATACCTTCTGCTACAACGATTCAAAGATGAGGGCAAAACTTCGCGAAGTTACCAGCTTTATAGGAGAGCATTTCGATGAGTTCATAATCGATGACTTCTTCTTTACAAACTGTATGTGCCCTGAATGCATAAAGGCCAAAAATGCCTATAACAAGGCTCATGGAATAAAGAGCGGATGGCAGGAATACCGCCTTGATCTTCTAAAAAAGATCAGTGAGGAAGATATGATCGCTCCTGCAAGGCAGGCTAATCCAAACATTAAGATCACTATCAAATACCCCAACTGGGCAGAAAGCTATCAGGAAACAGGATATAATCCCAAGGAACAGCGAAAGCTTTTTGACAACATCTATACCGGTACTGAGACAAGAGATCCTGTATCAACAGATCAGCATCTTCCAAGATATCTTAGCTACAGCCTCATGACCTATTTTGAGAATATGTGGCCAGGTCACAACGGCGGCGGCTGGTTTGATACTTTTGATATGCATATCACAGAGCACTATCTTGAGCAGGCTTATCTTACTGCTTTCTCAAGACCTAAAGAGCTTATGCTCTTCTGCTTCCAGTCTATATATGACAACATGTTCACTCCATCTCTTGGCTTCCAGCTTGATAAGCTCGATGATGTTATGGACAAGGCAGGCAGACCTGTTGGAATCACCTGTTATCTGCCTGATAACTGCCAGGGTGAAGACAACATTCAGGACTTCCTTGGAATGGTTGGACTTCCTATAGTATGCAGTCCTTATTTTCCGGACAAAGAAGATCAGATCATGCTCACAAGATCATCAGCTTATGATCCTGATATTATTGAAAAGCTTGAGAAGTACCTTAGAGAAAAGGGCGGCAACGTCCTTGTAACAACGGGCTTCTGGGAAGCAGCATCCCAAAAGGGCTATGACCTTACATCCATAAGACTTCGCGGAAGAAAGATAAGTGCAAACAGATACAGAATTGAAAGCGCAGTAAGCAGTGGAAACTCAACATACTTGTTCCCATATGGAGATAAACCTGTAACTATCCCTGTAGCTGAGTTTAGAAACAACTCTACATGGGCTGTTGTCAAGGCTTCATGCGATGAAGAAAGCTTTGGAATTCTATTACGCGATGATTACTGCGACGGACATATCTGGACTATTGCAGCACCTGACGCATTCCCTGATTATTACAGAATGCCATCTCCTGTTCTTAGCCGCATAAGACAGGCACTTCCTGTTAATGGAATATGGTTCGAGGGACCTTCCAGAATCAGCCTCTTTGCCTACGACAACGATTTCTTCATCGTATATCCTTATGTAATGGACAACGTACAGCATGAAGAAATACTCGTACACGTCGCAGGCGCCAAAGCCTTAGAAGCATCTCCAAAGCGCTTCCCTATGGAGAATAGCCGTATAGAACCGCTCTATTATGAAGGCGACGAAGCAGTATTCAAGCTTGCTGCGGATCCCGGCATATTCAGGATCTATTCAATTGTTAGATAAATTAAAAACCCCTTAGGATTTGCCGGAGCTGACAGTTCATAATTAATTTACGCATCTTTGAGAGTTTTATTAAATTCAAGAGCTTGATAGCTGGATATTTATATTCTGCATAGGGTCCGCATGTCTGAGCTTCAGCGAGTTTCGGACCCTGGAATATAAATATTCAGATATCATGCCTTGAATTAATAAAACTATCAAGATTCGTAAAATAATTATGAACTGTCAGCTCCGGCAAATCCGAAGGGGGACGATACCTTAATATATGGACGATCTGGCTTATTTACTCTCTAACTGCCTTAGGCCTTGAGAGATTGATAATCTTATTAGCAGCAAGGTTTGTAAGAAGCAAAAGCTCTACATCATCCCTGTACTCAGGCTTTGCAAAGTAGTAGGCATAAGTCTTTACAAGAGAAAAGATGTTAGCTGTTCTTCCTTCGATCTTAAAATTCTTAAAGCCCATTGGAATATACTTTTCCCAGATTGCATCAGGGCTTATGTGAGTTTTGTACTTCCTTGTAATGGACGGCATTGAGTTATCGCCGTAGGAGCATTCCCATGGAATAAGAGCTTTTTGCTTATCCTTTGGAAGCTTTCTATTCTCTAAAGTGATCCTGTTGTTCTCACCTATAACTCTGTAATGCTCTGCTCTTCTTGGGCAGTCCGGAATGCAGCAGGCGTTTATTAAAACTTCGCATCTTTCCTTATCAATGATTTTTTCAAGTTCATCAAAATGGTTGTTCATGTTGTAATCAAGAACTACTAGATTATAGTCTTTTTTCAGCTCTTCATTGACACCGTCAATAGTTCTGATGCACTTACAGGTAGAGCTGTTGAGCTTAAGGTCTGGATGAGTCTTTCTTATATACTCTTCGAGTATCGGAGATACTACAAGTACTCCGTTCATCTTCTTTTTAGTATCGATCTGATCAAGGCAGAAATTGCAGTACTCGTTCTCAAGGTCTTCTTCTGTGATAGACGGATTGGTATAGGTGTATCTTACAGCAACATTCTTTGCATTAATAGCTCTTACAACGCCTGTAACATATTCTCTTGCGCACTGATCTCCTGCGCTGTATCTGCCACTACTCCAAAGTGATGCCGGAAAATCGCCAAAACATGAAGCAATCCTGATACCTTCTCTGAAATACTTCGGAAACCTTTCTAACATGTCTATGAGAAGCATGTTAAGTGGAAAATTATACCTTAGCCCTGGTATATGAAATAAAGCCTCCATAAATAAATCCCCCTAAATCAAGTTTGTCATAATCCCCACTTAAAGAAGCGGAGCCTTCTCTCACTGAAAAAAATAATAGAATTACCATATTGAGTAAATCATTATGGTAAGCCTATTATCATTTTACAATTATTGCTATTTTTTTCTTCTCAGATATTGCTTATTACTAGTCACAGATATAGAAGTTTCATTTTGCATCCAGTTCGTGATCTTGCTCTAGCAATTTTCTCTCCTGCCTTCTCATAAACAAAAGTCTTGAACATGCCATAATTATTGCTATTCCGGCAAATACCTGAACCGGAAACATGATAACCGCTTCTTCCGGTATAAGCAGACTTAGTATTGCAATTGCCGCTGCAGGGGGCATATACATACCAAAGATATGTATTATGCAAAGAGATACAGTCATTATTATTACCGCGCAAAGAGTAAGCGATAATCCCATTTTTATATTAAATAAGTATCTTACAAGCGCTCCTGTAAGTCCACATAAGCTGACAAGTGATACAGCCTTTACCGGATGATTTCTAGTGCGATTACGAGGTCTTGAAACTTCTGTAAATGCCACAAGCAAAGGCGGTGCTATCATAAATTTCATTCCAAATTTAAGTGCTGCAAAGCCTAAAATGGCAACAATTATAACTCTAAGTACAAGATCGATATGATCGTCTTTGGAATTAAGGATCACAGGCTTATATGCTTCGTCAATGCGAAAACCGCATCTTATAAGCAGCTTATGACTAATTACCAAAATAAAGGTTAATATAAATGCTGCAATCGGATACACCCAGCTAGTAGTCTGAAGCATCACAGGAAGCACAATTGCAGAAACAAAGGGAGCAAAAGTAGTTCCTGAATATAAAAATACTATCTGACTTATTATAAATGCCAGCACAATCTGAGGATATAATCCCATATTTACATATCTGACAATAAGGACGCCTGTAACGGCACTTGCCGTTATAAGAAAAAGCATCCTCCTTCCATTTACCATCCAGCTTCGCTTTACAGCTACAAGATAGCCTACGGATAAGGCTGCCATTTCAGGGAATATTATTTCTTTTTCACCAAGATATTCCGCCGCAAAGACCATTGCTGTTACAAGAGCTACAGCAAGTAAATCTGAGGGCAGATATTTTCTTACAAAATTCATAGAAGTCACCTTTGATCTTTATTTTTTGCAAGTCAAACTCGCAAACGCTTCGCCTTTTGCTCGTTACATATTATGACGTTGAAAAGTCCTAATCAAAACGACTTTGGGCCATTACGTTATATTATAGATCAAATAATGACATCTGCGAATCTATCCAGGATTCTTGTTCTACTTCATGAATGATATCACCGTCTTCATAGCCTCCAATTAGAAATGGCGAGTCAGGATCATGACGTTTTGCATTCTCCATAACAAGCCTGTTATCATTGTTGGCATAGCAATATCTGCAAAGATGCCTGCA
>NZ_JAILQF010000189.1 GCF_024699075.1 Butyrivibrio sp. | reverse complement strand
GAGAGAAGCACAGGCTAAGAGGCACTGGTTTGCATATAATAAGTCTCCAGTATAATAGGATTATTGCATAATATGAATTCAAACATAAAAGTAGGTTCTGCGACACTTGGACCGATAGCTACTAACTGCTATTTTGTCTTTAATGACAGATCTGCAGAAGAAAATGTAAATACAGATGAACCTATTCCCTGCATCTTCTTTGATCCTGCAGATATGGGAGAGATGATCTATGAAAAGCTCAAGGAGAAGAATATCAAGATTGAGCTTATCCTTCTTACTCATGGACATTTTGATCATATGGCCGGTGCTGATGAGCTTAGAAGGCTTTCAGGGGCTCCTATATGGTGCTGGGAAAAAGAAGCTGATGTATGTCAGGACCCTGATGTAAACCTTTCCTATGATTTTATTGGAAAAAGTATAACTATAAAACCGGATAAATATCTTAAAGATAACGAGATAATAGAAGCGGCCGGTCTTAAGTTAAGGCTTATTGGAACTCCCGGACATACAGTGGGATCCTGCTGCTATAGTTTTGATGATAATAAGGTCCTTATAAGCGGCGATACACTTTTTGAAGGCTCTGTTGGAAGAACAGATTTTCCTGGAGGAAGTTCAAGCACTCTTGTAAAATCTGTCAAAGAAAAGCTTTTCGGTCTTCCGGATGACACAATAGTATATCCTGGTCACGGAGCAGTTACTACGATTGGTGACGAGAAGCTGTATAATCCTTTTGTAAGATGATTAGGCATGGCTTCTAAAGTTTCTTAGATGGAATATGAGTTGAAATAATATTCCCTGTGTTCATTAAAATGAACATGATTTGAAAGCATATTTTTGATGGTTTAAAAGAACCATAATTGCTATTTGGAGTTTTTATGATTATCGTTAATACAGATAGAGAGAAATATTTTTACGACATCCATTCTCTGGTCAAGAGTTTTTATCCGGAGGAGGATGTCCTTGTTTTTGTTAAGAACAGTCAGACAGTACCGGAAGATTCTAAAGTAATCCTTACTATAGACATTCTTCTTAAGTGGGATGAAGGGCATATAGATGCCACTTTTATTAAAGAAAATGGAGATACCAGATCACTTTCCAAAACCTGTATAAAGGAGTCAGAGACTGATAGCGCTGATATGACTGATTCTCCTAAAAATGTTCTTAAGCGCCTATTATATGAGGCTCTTTTTGAAGAGACCAAAAGAAGCCTTCCATGGGGGACTCTTACAGGAATAAGACCTGTAAAGATAGCTATGCACAGGCTTTTATCAGGAGATGATGACAATGCTATCAAAGATTATATGAAGAAAACCTATATCTGCTCTGATGAAAAGACAGATCTTAGCGTTGAGATAGCTCATAGGGAGAACAGGCTTCTTGAGGGAACCACAGATGGCAATGGATACAGTCTGTATATAAATATTCCTTTCTGTCCCACAAGATGTGCGTACTGCTCGTTTATGTCATCGCCTATTGGTCTTTGGAAGGGGCAGGTAGATAAATATCTTGACTGCGTCAAAAAAGAAATTGATCAGACAGCTCCTTTGTTTAAAGGAAAGCGCCTTGACAGCGTATATGTTGGAGGCGGAACTCCTACTACACTTGAGCCTTATCAGCTTGAAAAGCTTATTTCATGGATCAAAGATTCCTATGATATGTCTTCTGCCAGAGAGTTCACCATAGAGTCAGGACGACCTGATTCCATAACTATGGACAAGCTTATTACCATGAAAAAAGGCGGTGTTACCAGAATATCAGTAAATCCGCAGACTATGAGAGACAGAACTTTGGAGCTAATAGGGCGTCACCATAGCGTCAAGCAGACTGTCGATGCCTTTAATATGGCAAGAGAAGCAGGTTTTGACCATATCAACATGGATATTATACTTGGACTTCCTGGAGAAGAGCTTTCTGACGTTGAATATACAATGAATGAGATCCAAAAGCTAAGACCTGATGAGCTTACTGTTCATTCACTTGCTATAAAAAGAGCTTCAAGGCTCTATGACTATGTTGCCGATCACGGACTTGCCGGCATGGATACCACATCTAATATGATGAAGGTGGCAGAAGAGGGCGCAAGGAAAATGGGTCTTAGTCCCTATTATCTGTACCGCCAGAAGAATATAAGCGGAAACTTTGAAAATACAGGATACGGGCTTGAGGACAAGATGTGCCTTTATAATATCATCACCATGGAAGAGACTCAGAGCATCCTTGCGCTTGGCTCAGGATCTGTATCCAAACGTATATTTGAAGGCCACAGGATAGAGCGCAAAGGTAATCCTAAAGATGTAAAGCTCTATATGGAAAATATGGAGAAGAATCCCTCACCCATGATGGAGTTCTTTAAATGATTGCAAGGATTTCTTTACCCATGATGAAGTCTTTTAAATAATCGCAAAGATCTCTTTATCTATGATGGGAATTTTAAATGATCTCAAAGAATCCTTTCCGCCTGGAGAGGGTTCTTTTTTGAACTACTGTTCAAAATTAATAAAAAATTTCTAAATCTGTCTTAAAAATTTGTTTGAACAGTCGTTCAAAAATCCATTGACAATAAAAGCTAATGTATTTATATTGATAAAGTAATAACAACCTCTAAGCGAAATCGAATTCCCAGTGAATTCGATTTTGAATTTTGAGGATTATTGAACTTGCACCCTCATAAGGGGGAGGCGAATCTATTTTCATTTAAAGCACATAGCTTGTGCAAAAGGGAGATTATTATGAAGAAGAAATTTTTAAGCACTGTTCTTGCAGCAGCTACTTGCGTTTCTATGCTCGCAGGCTGCGGATCATCAAATGCTACAACTGATGAAGGCACTAACACAGAAAATACTACAGCTGATAATACAGAAGCTGCAGCTGAAGGTACAGCTATTTCAGCTTCCGATATCAAGATCGGTATCATCTACATAGGAGATGAGAACGAAGGATATACAGCTGCTCACATGGAAGGTATCGATCAGATGCAGGCAGCTCTTGGAATCTCTGATGAGCAGGTTATTGAGAAGACACTTGTTCCTGAAGATGAGTCTTGTACAGATGCTGCAGAAGATATGGTAGATCAGGGCTGCAATATTGTATTTGCTACAAGCTTTGGTCATGAGTCATATCTTATGCAGGTAGCTGCTGAGTATCCTGAAATTGAGTTCTGCCATGCTACAGGTTATCAGGCTGCGTCTTCAGGTCTTTCCAATTTCCACAACTATTTTGATAACATCTATGAATCAAGATATGTATCAGGTGTTGTTGCAGGTCTCAAGCTTAACGAGATGATCGCTGCAGGCACTATCACAGAGGATGCTGCTAAGGTTGGTTATGTTGGAGCTTATCCTTATGCAGAAGTTGTTTCCGGTTTCACATCATTCTATCTTGGTGTAACATCTGTATGTCCTTCAGCTACAATGGAAGTTCAGTATACAAACAGCTGGGCTGATATGACAGCAGAAGGTGAAGTTGCAACACAGCTTATCGCTGACGGATGCGTACTTATGAGCCAGCACGCTGATACAACAGGTGCTCCTACAGCATGTGAGTCTGCAGGCGTTCCTTGCGTAGGTTATAACGTAGATATGACAACAGTAGCTCCTACATGTGCACTTACATCTGCAACTAATAACTGGGGTGTTTACTACACATATGCAGTTGAAGCAGTTCTTAACGGCGAGTCAATGCCTACAGACTGGACAGCTGGTTACAACGAAGGTGCTGTAGCTATTACAACTCTTAATGATGCAGCAGTAGCAGAAGGTACAGCCGAGAAGGTAGCTGAAGTTGAAGCTGCTCTTAAAGACGGATCTCTTCATGTATTTGATACAAGCACATTCACAGTAGGTGGCAAGTCTCTTGAAGATGCAATCGCTGAAGGCGGAGATTATGCTAAGTATGCTGATTATGTATCTGACGGATATTTCCATGAGTCAGAGCTTGCAGCAGCTCCTGCATTTGACATCATCATTGATGGAATCACATCTAACGCTAACTGATAGAAAGTGTTCCTTGGATTTTTTACAAAATATTATAGAAAAATGTCTTATAAAAGGCATACATGATCATTTACATTATAAAAACTGTCTTATATAAAGACATACATGGTCATATATACAAATAGTAATAATGATCATTGGTTTTAAACCAGAACATAAGACTTTATAAAAAGTAGGATTATTATGGATAATTATGCAATAGAACTTAAAGGTGTTACAAAGCGCTTTGGTAGTATAGTTGCTAATAATCAGGTAGATCTCGCCCTCAAAAAGGGCGAGATTCTCTCTATTCTTGGCGAAAATGGAAGCGGTAAGACAACTCTTATGAATATGCTTTCAGGTATATACTATCCGGATGAGGGTCAGATTCTTATTAATGGCACAGAAGTCTCAATTACATGTCCCAAGGATGCGTTTGAACTTGGAATAGGAATGATTCACCAGCATTTCAAGCTTATAGATAAACTTACAGCTGCTCAGAATATTATTCTGGGTCTTGATGGCGCTATAAAGCTTGATATGAAGACGATCAATCAGGAGGTTGATGCGCTTGTAAGCAAGTATGGCTTTGACCTTACACCTGCTGAGAAAATATATAATATGTCTGTCTCTGAGAAACAGATCGTAGAGATTGTAAAGGTTTTGTACAGAGGTGCAGATATTCTTATTTTTGATGAGCCGACTGCGGTCCTTACACCTCAGGAAACAGAACGTCTTTTTGCTGTTCTTAAAAAGATGAAGCTTCTTGGAAAGTCTATCATCATAATTACTCATAAGCTTAATGAAGTTCTTGAGATCTCTGATCGTGTTGCCGTTCTTCGTAAGGGTAAATGTGAAGGCGTTGTAGAAACCAAGAATGCCACTGTTGAATCTCTTACTGAGCTTATGGTAGGTCAGAAGGTTGAACTTAATATTCAAAGAAGTGAGCCCCAAAAGAGTGAGAAGCGTATTGAGGTGAGAGGTGTTACTGTCAGAAACAGTGAAGGTCTTTCTATTCTCAAGAATATCTCATTTGAAGCTAATAGTGGTGAGATTCTTGGAATTGCAGGAGTCTCTGGCAATGGCCAAAAGGAGCTTCTTGAAACAATAGCAGGTATACAGAAAGTAGACAGCGGAGAGATTCTTTATTATCCGCCTGATAACGCTAAGGTTGAAAAGCTCTCTGAGAAATCAGTCAGAGAGATCCAGAATCTCAAGATCAGTCTTTCATTTGTTCCTGAAGACAGACTTGGAATGGGACTTGTAGGCTCTATGGATCTTGCTGATAATATGATGATCAGAAGTTACAGAGCTGGTACAAGTAAGATCTTTACAGACAGAAAGACACCTAAAAAGCTTGCGAAGAGAATTGTTGATAAGCTTGAAGTTGCAACTCCTGATATCAATACTCCTGTAAGAAGACTTTCAGGTGGTAATGTTCAGAAGATACTTGTAGGTCGAGAGATAGCTCTTAATCCCAATGTATTAATGGTTGCATATCCTGTAAGAGGTCTTGATATTACCTCTTCCTATACTATTTATAACCTTCTTAATGAACAGAAAGAAAAGGGAGTAGCTGTAATGTGCGTTGGTGAAGATCTTGACGTACTTCTGCAGCTTTGCGACAGAATACTTGTTCTATGCGAAGGCAGGGTTAGCGGCATTGTTGATGCCAAGAAAGCTACAAAAGAAGAAATCGGTATGTACATGACAGGTGCCAGAAAGGCAGGAGTTTAATGGAACGCTATAATAATAAAAAATCATCACAAATTGCTCTGCACCTTACAAAGCGTGACTCTATTGCTACCTGGAAAGCCTGGGTTATAAGACTTATAGCAGTACTTATGGCTCTCATTGTATGTGCAGTTGTTATAGTAGGAATTACGGGTGAGAATCCACTTAACGTGTACTCAGGAATAGTTGACGGCGCAGTAGGATCCAGACGTCGTATATGGGTTACTGTAAGAGAGACTGTAGTTCTTTTACTAATAGGTGTGGGTCTTATGCCTGCATTTAAGATGAGATTCTGGAATCTTGGAGCAGAGGGTCAGATTCTCATGGGAGGAGCAGCAGCTGCTGCGCTCATGATATATCAGGGAAGTCTTCCTAATGTGCTTCTTATAATACTTATTTTAATAGCATCTGCCTGTGCAGGTATCATATGGGGATTCTTGCCTGCATTTTTCAAGGCTCATTTTAATACCAATGAGTCACTTTTTACCCTGATGCTCAACTATGTTGCAATGCAGATAATTACCTTCCTTATCGTATTCTGGGAGAATCCTTCAGGATCAAACTCTGTTGGTATTATCAATTCTGCAAATAAGGGTGGATGGTTTCCTAAGATATTTGGATCAGATTATACTCTTAATATAATAATCGTCGCTGTTATTACAATTGTGATGTCTGTATACATGAAGTATACAAAGCATGGTTATGAGGTTGCTGTAGTTGGTGAAAGCCATAATACAGCCAACTATGCCGGTATCAATGTACAGAAGGTTGTTATCCGTACAATGGTCATATCTGCAGGAATATGCGGTATTGCAGGTGCTGTTATCGTAAGTGGTGCCAGCCATACAATTTCTACATCTACTGCAGGTGGAAGAGGATTTACAGCAATCATTGTTGCATGGATGGCCAATCTTAATCCTCTTGGAATGCTACTTGTTTCTGCATTTCTTGTGTTCATGCAGCAGGGTGCGATTCAGATCGCTTCCCAGTATGGTCTTAACGAGAATGCATCAGATATTATCACTGGTATTATTATCTTCTTCCTTATTGGATGTGAATTCTTCATCAAATATAAGGTTAAAGTCAAGAAGAACGAGGAGGATGCAGCATGACACTTCTTCTAACATTTTTGGTTGCAGCAATAGGACAGGCAGTTCCGCTTTTATTTGGTGCAACAGGAGAGATTATTACAGAAAAATCAGGTAATCTTAATCTTGGAATCCCGGGTATTATGTACATGGGCGGTATTTCAGGACTTATGGGTGCCTTTCTTTATGAAAACTCAGCCAAGAACCCTTCAACTATTGTTGGAGTCATAATAGCGCTTCTTGCAGCACTTGTTGCAAGCGGACTTGGCGGACTTATATACAGTTTTCTTACAGTAACACTTAGATCCAATCAGAATGTTGTAGGTCTTGCTCTTACTACATTTGGTGTTGGATTTGGTAATTTCTTTGGTGGATCACTTTCAAAGCTTGCCGGTGGTGTAGGCCAGATTTCTGTAGCTAGTACAGCAGAGGGCTTTGGAGCATTTCTTCCTGCTACTTTAAGAAATATACCTGTTATAGGTAAATTATTATTTTCGTATGGTTTTTTGACATATCTTTCAATTGTTATAGCTATTATTGTTACCTGGTTTTTGACCAAAACAAGAAAAGGACTTAACCTTATCGCTGTTGGTGAAGATCCCGCTGTAGCAGATGCGGCAGGTATTAATGTTAATACCAATAAATACGTATCTACAATTGTAGGTGCCATGATCGCAGGTCTTGGCGGATTATATTTTGTAATGGAATATCTTCACGGTACATGGTCCAATAATGGATTTGGTGACAGAGGATGGCTTGCTATAGCACTTGTAATCCTTGCTTTGTGGAATCCTACAAATGCTATATGGGGATCACTTGTTTTTGGTGCATTATACGTTTTGTATATTTATATCCCAGGACTTACAAGAGCTACATCTGAGCTTGTTAAGATGCTCCCTTATGTTGTTACTATTGTAGTTCTGGTCCTTACAAGTAAACGTAATAAGCCGGAAAATCAGCCACCGTCAGCTCTTGGAAAATCCTACTTCCGTGAGGATAGATAACTTACAGATTAAATTGTCGCAGATAATATGATTCTCATTCAGAGACTGACCTTGAAAAGAAAAGGATGAACAAATGAAGAATATTGAAAAAAATAATGAGGAAAAAATACTTGATGCTACACTCAGAGTTATCGAGTCACATACTATAAGCGGAACAAGAATAAGTCTTATAGCCAAAGAAGCTGATATGCTTCAGTCTAATGTCCTTTATTACTACAAGACCAAGGAAGAGATTCTTGTAGCTATGCAGAAGAGGATACTTGATATTTTCCCAAAGCTTCGTGAGGAACTTCGTGAAAATACTGAAGATACTTTGGAGTCAGCTCTTGAAGTCTTTTCCAAAAATGAAGAGAATCTTCTTAAGAACTTCCCTGAATATAATCACGCTGAAATGGATTTCTGGGTTCAGAGCAGAACTGATGAAGATACCAGAGAACGTTTTGCAGAGTCTTATAATCTTTGGAGACAGGAGATCAGAGAAGTTTTGGAAAAATATGTACCGGATCTTCCCGAGAATCTTAAGACGATTCTTCCTGCCCAGTATGTATCAATGCTTGAGGGCTTTACAATTCAGTATCTTATTGATGAAAAAAATATTAATATGGCAGAATACTTTGCAACAAGCAGAGAGCTTATTTTAAATATGGTTAAGCCATACATGAAATAAAAGGAGAACAGACATGAATTTTCTGGAAGAACGTATTGCATCAGACGGACAGGTCAGGGCAGGAAATATACTAAAGGTAGACAGCTTTTTAAATCATCAGCTTGACGTTGATCTTCTGGATCAGGTTGGTAAGGCTTTTTATGAAAAATATAAGGATAAGGGTATCACTAAGGTTCTCACTGTTGAAGCATCAGGTATTGCAATTGCCTGCATGACAGCACAGTATTTTCATGTTCCTGTAGTTTTTGCCAAGAAGGCAAAGAGCAGAAACCTTGATGGAGACCTTTATACATCAGTTGTTCATTCCTTTACCTATGACAGGGATTATAATGTTACACTGTCCAAGAAATTCCTTTCATCAGAGGATAAGGTTCTTCTTGTTGATGACTTCCTTGCGGTAGGTAAAGCCATGAACGGACTTATTGACATCTGTAATCAGGCAGGAGCTAAAGTTGAAGGCATTGGAATCGCGATTGAGAAGGGCTTCCAGGATGGAGGCGCAAGACTTCGCGGCGCTGGTTTCGATGTAACTTCACTTGCAATTGTAGATGCTATGGACGAGGAAAAGGGCATTACATTCAGAAATTAGTAATAAGAAATCTTAATTAGATGATCAGTAATAAGATATCGTAATTCCGTAATCAAGAGATTATAATTCGACATTCATGATCAAAACATCGGAATTTATTTCGTGGTATAATTTTAGTATATAAATAAAAGCTATAAGCTGAAATATTAATTCTGAAATATACATGCCGATATACTTATTTGGAAACCTTTTTTTAGAGAACTTTAGTTTTTGGAGAAAGGATGATAAGTAAGTGAG
>NZ_JAILQF010000155.1 GCF_024699075.1 Butyrivibrio sp. | reverse complement strand
ATGCATAAGGGATCCTGTCACCATGCTCATATTCTTTTTTAGTATGATATTTGTCGCAGTAAGCTCTAACAGAATTTAATATCTCCTGCCTTGCTTCCTGCTCACTCATATTCTCAAACATTTCAAAGCTCCTGCCAAAGCCATAATATTTCAGAACCAATATCCCTATGCATATCCATGTGTTTCAATATACGGTTCTGTAATTAAGCATTATATGAAATCATTTAATTCTCAATATCCGTATTCAGAATAGACATAAATATTACTGTTCTGTATTCACCATTAAGCTTTACCATATCCCTGAACTCGCCCTCTTTATGAAAACCTACGCTGCTATAAGTTCTGGCAGCTGCAGCATTACCCTTTACAAGGCGAAGCTGTATACGGTGAAGTCCAAGAGTTTCAAAACCAAATTTTACAAACAGAGATGTTATCTCCTTGCCATAGCCCTTGCCTCTTGCATCGTCTTCACCTATAAAGATTCCAAACTCAGCACTGTCATAAGCTTCATTGACATCTCTATAGTAAACTGAACCAATAGGCTTTTGGGACCTCTTTTCTTCAACTATATACTGAATGACCTGACCTGTCTCTACCTTACTATGCATCCAATTCTCATGCATTTCTTTAGTGAACTTCTCTCTAAAGATAAAGTTCTGAACTACAGACGGATTATTCCTCCATTTAACGATTCTATCCGTATCATCAAATGTTATAGGTCTAAGTATTAAGTTTTTACCGGTAATTGTAGGTAATTCAGATTTAATCATTTAAATAGAATCTCCATCTATAGCAGATAATCAACAGGTCTAAAATCTATTATTTAGAAATATACCTTTAAAATTCAGGGAATGTATATTTAATCTTATCTTCAACTGTAATCTCATGTCCCATCTGAACTTCTATTATCTTCATATGAGTTTTAGCGATCACTGTATGCTTACATCCTGCAGGCATACTTATAACATCTCCCTCAGAGACGTCTCTTCTCTTACCATCAAGTATGACTACTCCTTCACCAGACATTATAGTCCATACTTCATCTCTATGCTCATGGCTATGATAATTGAGCTTATGTGATGGCTTAAGCTCTACTCTTATAGTCATAGCTTCAGGCTGAACGTCTATAACTGTAAAGCTTCCCCAGGACTTCTCTGCATACCTGATATCCTGGTCCATCTTCTCAACGAATGGCTTGATATAGCTTGACTGAGTCTTATCAGATACAAGAATACCATCGTTGGATGCAGCGATTATCATATGCTTAAGCCCCATTCCAAGAATAGGTACATTAAGCTCATTAACTATATTACTGTCTTCACAGGTATCGTCCATCTGAGCATTACCTATGATCTTATCAGGCATCTCTTCAGCAAAAGTATTCCAGGAACCTATATCCTTCCACTGGCCATCATATCTGACAACTCCGATAGAAGACTCATGCTCAACTACTGCATAATCAAAGCTTATCTTATTAGCATTTTCATATCCTGAAGATAAATCCTTAAAGTCTTCAAAATCCAAAAGCTCATGAGCCTTTGAAAGAAGATATCCAAGTCTGAATGCAAATACACCACAGTTCCATAATGCGCCCTGCTCGAGATACTTCTTGGCTGTTTCAAGATCAGGTTTTTCTTTGAATTCCTTAACACTACTTATATGTTCCTTATTATCAGGGATAATATAACCATACTTCTCACTGGGATATGTAGGTTCAGCTCCCATAAGATTAAGAGAATATGTACCTTCCCTTGTCATCTTATCTAGCTCTTTGAAGCATTCAAAATACTCTCTGTCAACATACGGATCTACTGGACATACTATAACAGTATCGTCATTGCTTACATTCTTCTCATAATGAAGGAAACTTGCTGCAAGAGCTATAGCCGGAAATGTGTCACGTCTTGCAGGTTCTACGCATACAGAAACCTTATCTCCAAGCTGATTTCTTATAGCTGATACCTGATGACGACTTGTAGCGATAGTAACATCAGCGCTCTCATCAGCTTCCTTGATCTGACGATATACACGCTGAACCATTGATTCAAGATTCTCAGGATCCGTAGTATCCTCTGCCCCATCTTTATGGAACATCTTTATAAACTGCTTTGAACGAATATCATTAGAAAGTGGCCAAAGACGTTTACCGCTTCCGCCTGATAATAAAACTATATGCATTGTAAAACTCCAATCCCCTATTTATCACTTAATATTTTTATAATATTTAATGCTTATCAAGATCTGTCTTAAGTTTAGCCTGAAGCTCTTCTACAGTCATGAATACCTCGTTATTGCCTGATGTATACTCAAATCCAGACTTTACAAGCTTTCCTCCAGGAACAATCATAGAATCACTCCACCAGTTATAGTGAGGATAGATAATATAATTCTTCTCATATTCATATGTACGAGCAGAATCTTCTGCAGTTATCATGATCTCATGAAGCTTCTCACCTTCTCTTATTCCAACTTCCTTAAGCTCACAATCAGGCTTCATAGCTTTAGCAAGATCTGTGACCTTAAAGGAAGGAATCTTTGAAATAAATGTCTCTCCGCCTTTACTGTCTTCAAGAGCCTTGATAACAAGTTCAACGCCCTGCTCAAGACTTATCCAGAAACGAGTCATACGAAAATCTGTAATAGGAAGCTCTGCTCCACCATTGTCTATAATATTCTGGAAGAAAGGAATTACAGAACCACGTGATCCTGCAACATTACCATAACGTACAACAGAAAATCTCGGACCACCTTCTCCTGAATAAGCATTAGCTGCACAGAAAAGCTTATCTGATACAAGCTTAGTGCCACCATATAAGTTAATAGGATTAACAGACTTATCTGTAGAAAGGGCTACAACCTTCTCAACATTTGCATCAAGACATGCATTAATAACATTCATAGCGCCATTAATGTTAGTCTTTATAGCTTCGTTAGGATTATACTCACATGCAGGAACCTGCTTAAGAGCAGCAGCATGAATAACATAATCAACGCCCTTCATAGCTCTGTGAAGACGTGCTTCATCACGTACATCACCTATAAAGAATCTAAGGATATGGCTATACTCCTTATAATCATTCTGCATATTGAACTGCTTAAATTCATCTCTGGAATATATAATGATCTTCTTTGGTTTGTAATGTGCCAGAACATAATCAACAAAGTGATGACCAAATGATCCTGTACCACCAGTTACAAGAATTGTTTTGTTATTTAACATATAAATTTCTCCTTAGTCTTCGCAGGAATTAATTATAATAATTTGCGTGAAATCTTACCTTATAAAATATCTGAAGGCAAAAACACAGAATATTATAGCAACATTATACGATATTTGCAATTTGCAGACACCAGTAATAAAAACTATAATAATGAAGATATTTTGCTTACAGGTGGTTTTAAGTTTCAACACATATTATATTATCTGATAAACATAATATCCATGTTAAAGGCACTAGTTTTAGATAAGGTACGCCAACCAGCAATATATTCAATTAAGAAAAGGACGTGAATATGAAAAAAAAATTAAAGGCACTTATTCCTATATTAACGATAACATCCATGATAGTAGGATGCAGCGATGATACAACACTCAAAAGCGATACAACAGGAACTATAACACCTACAGATGCTCCAACTTCTGACGCATCTGAAAGCTCTTCTACAGATGAATCAGCTTCTTCAAATGCTTCTAGTACTGCAAACTCTGCAAATTCTGCATCTGATGCATCAACTTCAGCCTCTACCACAGACACTTCTAATGAATCATCCACAGAAGATTCTGAGGAATCTATTACCAATTATGATTCTTCTCTTCCAACAGTAGTATTCCTTGGAGATGACCAGTTTGACCTTGGAAGAAGCGACAATACATCGATTTCAGATTATGTTGAATCCCTTCTTGAAACTAATGCAAATGTTATAAATCTTGGTTGCAGCGGAGTAACAGCAACAACATCACTTGGAACAACCAATGATACCAGTATGAATTTTGTAAATGTTGCCAAATTTCTTAACGGTCAGATGGATGATACTTTCTTTAATAACTTCCCTGATGCTAAGGAAGAAGCATTTATATTTGACCCAGCTGATGTAGATTTCTACGTTGTAGAATATGGAATCAATGACTTCCTTCAAGTTAAAGACCTCTCTAATGAAGAAATAAAAACAGATACAACCTGTTATACTAACGCAATTGAAACAGGGCTTGGTCTTCTAGTTCAGGCAAGCCCTAATGCCAAGATAGTACTTTGTAGCCCGGTTTATTCCATGTTCTATGCAAGTGATAACTCTTCTCTTGGAAGCGGAAATGTCTATTCTAATACGTTCGGAAGCTACATGGACTACTGTGCTGGTTGCTTGCAGCAAGGCTCACTTTACGATTGTATTTCTTTCGATGCATTTGGCAGTGCTATGATGAATATTAACGATCAAAACGTAAGTGAATATATGGAAGATGATGGTAAACACTTATCCCGTGCAGGAAGAAATACTTTTGCAGCTGTTGTTGCCCATATGATCAATAAACAACTTGGTTTTGATAATACAGAAATAGAAGTAGCTTATGATATAGATGATTACAAACTTGACAGCGAAAAATAATTCTACTAATAATAAAATCTAAATCTTGAAAGGATTTATATATCAATGGAAAAGTTAGCAATAGAAGGCGGAAATCCAGTCCGTCCTGAAAAACTCTATTATGGACGTCAATGGGTCACAGAAGAAGATACAGAAGAGGTTAAAAAAACCCTTCTTAGTGATTATATAACCTGTGGCCCCAAAGTAGATGAAGCTGAAAAGATGCTCTGTAAATATACTGGAGCAAAATATGCAGTGGTAGTATCTAACTGTACAGCAGCTCTTCATCTCGCAGCAGCTGCTGCAGGAATTGGCAAGGGAGATGAACTTATAACAACTCCTCTTACATTTATGGCAAGCGCCAATTGCGCTCTTTACTGCGGCGGAAAGCCTGTATTTGCAGATATCAATCCTGATACTTACAACATTGATCCTGACTCCATAGAAGCTCATATCACTCCTAATACCAAGGCAGTTGTAGCTGTAGACTTTACAGGCCAGGTTGTTGAAGCTGACCGTATAAGAGAGATCTGTGACAGACATGGTCTTGTATTTATAGAAGATGCCGCACATTCAATAGGATCAAGCTATGATGGAAAAAAGGTCGGTTCTATTGCAGACATGACATGCTTCTCCTTCCATCCTGTTAAAACAGTTACCTGCGGCGAAGGAGGTGCTATCCTCACTGACAATAAAGAGTATTATGAGAAGCTTCTTCTTCTTCGTTCACATGGAATGGAACATGATGAAAGCAAGATGCTTGAAGGTCCTCACGAAGGAATCTGGTACTATGAACAGCAGATGCTTGGATTCAACTACCGTATGACAGATATACAGGCTGCACTTCTTTGTAGCCAGCTAAGGAAGATCGATTCATTCATAGCAAGAAGAAAAGAAATTGTTGCAAAGTATGATGAAGCATTTAAGAACATACCTGAAATAATAGTTCAGAAAAACGCTCCAAAATCAGATACATCAAGACACCTTTACATCATACAGCTGGATCTCGATAAGCTAAATTGCACACGTCGTCAGTTCTTCGATGCAATGAGTGCCGAGAACGTTCAGTGCCAGGTTCACTACGTACCGGTTTACTGGTTCCCATATTATAAGAGCCTTGGCTATAAAAAAGGCCTGTGTCCTAAGGCAGAGAAAGTCTACAAGGGAATAATGAGTATACCGCTCTATCCAAGACTCACTGACAAAGACGTAGATGATGTAATCCATGCAGTTACTAAGATCGTAGAAAACTACAGAAAATAAATACCGAAATTATTTAATCAGATTTTCAAACATTCTGCTCATTGATTAAAATTCATTTATAAAAATACCGGATGCAGCTTCATATATCAACTGCATCCGGTTATTTTTTACTTACATAAAGCTCATCATTTCATCTTCAAGCTTATCAATTTATCTTCTTACTATCTTTACTATCATTGTCCTTTCTTAAGATTTACAACAGTACCATTTAAACTTGTATCATCAAATGTGACACCAAGTCCTGAATAATTACCAAAAAAGCCATTAAGCTCGCATCCGATAAATCTCACGTCACTTGCAGTAACATAAGTAAGATCATATGGATTATAGTGAGTCATAAATACCATATATTCAGAATCATCCTTGTTCTGGTATGCCGTCATAATAGTATCCTTTATAAGTACATGCTCACATACCTTATCACTTGAGTCAGAATTAGGTTCTATATATACACAGCACTGTGGTGCTGTCCCATGGGCATCATATAAAACGCAATCTGTAATAGTGATTCTATCTGCATCTGTTAATGATATATTATTTCTTCTGTTATCGAATATCTCGCAATTACTGATCACTACATCTGTACATCCAAAATATTTCTGAGA
>NZ_JAILQF010000140.1 GCF_024699075.1 Butyrivibrio sp. | reverse complement strand
AAGGCAATGTTGACGATATTATAAGCGGTGTTAATGAAGGAAAGATCACACTTGGTGATGTTCAGTTCTGTGTTAGAAATATCCTTGGTGTTGTAGCTTTGTGTGACTGATAAGGGCTGTGATTTGTAGTTATTAAGAATTTTATAGCCGACCAAAAATGTAACCGTAAATTCCTTGGGAATTTACGGTTACTTTCTTTCATATATACTTTCTTTCATATATACTATTTTTATATGATGACGTAAGGGTCAAAAGTCATTTCGATTCGAGCTTGCTCGAAATCGAATATGAATTTGTGACCCGCCAAACATGAGCAAAGTAGCACGTAGTGCGGATTTGTGAATGTTTGAGGATTGTGGGAGTTTCGTAGAAACGGAACAATCCGACCGTCATAAGGTGTCAAAAGGTACTTTTGACACCTACATCACAATATAGGATTGTACCACAATTCTCAATACGGTGTCATCCCTGACACCTGAGAATTACAATGACTTCCTGTCATAACATTTCGTTAAGCGGTGTCATCCCTGACACCGGCGAATTATGTGGACGATACCAAATAGGAGAAAGTTATGCTCAAAAACAAAACGATCGTACTTGGCGTTACAGGCAGTATCGCCGCTTACAAAGCTGCAAACCTTGCAAGCATGTTAAAAAAAGAAGGCGCAGATGTCCATGTTATTATGACTCAAAACGCCATCAATTTCATTAATCCTATCACATTTGAAACACTTACCGGCAATAAGTGCCTGACTGACACATTTGACCGAAACTTTGAATTCTCAGTAGAGCATGTCTCTCTTGCCAAGAAAGCCGATATCATAGCCATAGCTCCAGCAAGCGCTGATATCATAGCCAAGTGTTCTCATGGCATTGCTGATGATATGCTTACCACAACTGTTCTTGCAGCCACATGTCCAAAACTTATCGTACCTGCAATGAACACACGAATGTATGAAAATAGTATAACACAGGAGAATCTTGAACATCTCAAAAAGCACGGCTTTACTATCATGACACCTGAATCAGGATACCTTGCATGTGGTGATAGCGGCAAGGGACGATTCCCTAAGGAAGATCTGATCCTTGAAGAGATCCTTTATAATATAGCTTTTGACAAGGACCTGACAGGCAAAAAAATCCTTATAACTGCAGGCCCCACAAGAGAAGCTCTTGATCCTGTTCGCTTTATTACCAACTACTCTACAGGCAAAATGGGCTATGCCATTGCCAAAGCAGCCATGCTAAGAGGAGCCGATGTAACACTTGTATCAGGTCCTGTATCCATACAGTCCCCATCTCATATAGAGCTTGTCCCTATAACAAGTGCCAAAGAGCTGTTTGAAAAGGCAACAAAAAGAGCAGAAAACGCAGATATCGTCATCGCAACTGCTGCCGTAGCTGACTTTAGACCCTCATCTATTGCGGATAACAAGATTCGCAAAGAGGATAAATCTGAAAACGAAATGACTTTGACACTTGAGAGAACCGAAGATACTCTCTCTTTTATAGGAAAAAATAAAAAGAAAGGCCAGATTCTCTGCGGCTTTGCCATGGAGACAGAAGATCTTGAAGCTCATGCCAAGGACAAACTTGACAGAAAGAATCTCGATCTGATCTGTGCTAATAATGTCAAAGTAGAAGGCGCAGGCTTTGGCGTAGACACAAATGTAATTACAGTAATAACAAAGGAAGGCGCAAAGCACCTCCCTCTTATGAGTAAATTTGACGCTGCAAATGAAATCCTGACCATCTGCAACAATCTATAATATAAAACTTGCTCGCGAGTATTGCGCACTGAACTAAAATCTACTATATCAGACATATTCCTTGTCGAATCAGAGCGCATACTCGCGAAATATCGCTTTTAGCAAATTATTTTTTATATAAATACTTTTTATATAAATATTTTTTATATCAAAACATCGTCTGAAAAAGAATATCTTGGTTCATCCTTTAAGATACTTTTTCAAAGCTTCGACATTTTCTTCCATGGTATGTATACCTATTTCATATACCCGTCTAAGCTCATCCGGATTATGCTCCATTCCTCCAATCTCAAGAGGTCTTGGAGGTCTTATTACAAAAAGCTCACCTTTAAGCTCTTTGTGTCTGATATATTCTGTCGTTTTATTATAGTGAATGTGTCTTACTCTTACAGCTTCAACGAAATCAGGATAATCTTTGTATTTAAGCTTAATAAGTGGAAGCATTTTATTAGGCTTTTTTTCATATTCAAGGGGCTGGGTCAGGACAACGACATTCCTGTTATAGCCCTTATGCTCCCAGAACTTTATCGGTATAGAATCTGCAACTCCTCCGTCAAGAAGTTTATGGCCATCTACTTCTACAGTCCTTGACACGATAGGCATTGAAGCTGATGCTATGAAATACTGCATATCCTTGCCCATTCCGTTAGAAAATCTGTGATAATAGGGCTTACCTGTTTCTACGTTAGTACATACGCCATAGAACTCCATGGGATTCTTATCAAAGGTCTCAAAGTCCATGGGATCAAGTTCGTAAGGAATTGTTTTATAGCAAAACTCAGCTCCGTAGAGATCTCCTGTTTTAAACAAAGACTTCCAGCTTGAAAATCTCCAGTCCTTGCAGTACTTAGTTGAATATCTTATAACTCTTCCGATCTGTCTTGACTTAATGTTGCAGCCAAAAGCAGCCCCTGCAGAAACTCCTACTGCTCCGTCAAAATCAATTCCTTCTTTCATCATTACATCTATAACACCAGCGGTAAAAAGGCCTCGCATGGCGCCGCCTTCAAGAATAAGGCCTTTCTTTATATTCTGATCCATAATTCCTCCAAATAATCAGCTATCACTATGGTCAAGTCTCATGCGATCAAAACTGCCGCATTACTACACCACATTTAAACAACAAAATTTATTAATTTATATTTAATCATCAAAATTAATCAGAGCATCTTTAATAGTATACTCCAAATTAAAAATCTGAAACATGATTTACTTAAATTTTTAGAATTATTTAATTGACGTATGAAATCTGATAAGTAATTAGCAATAATTCGCTAGTAAATAAGAATCCTACTAGGGTACATTGATTTTATAACAACACTGCCAAAAACATTACCTTTAGGTAATGAGTGATTTATCAGCTGATAAGCTATTTAAGGGGGATCTTATGTCAGATAGCAAAACTATTATGCAAACAATTATGGTCAAAAAGTCTGATAGTGCTTTTTTTCATAACAATGTTGACTTCTGCGTAGGAACAGGCCGTTTTGGTCTTGCTCTTACAAAGGAATACCTTGATGAACTTGCTTTTGTACAAAAAGAGATAGGTTTTAAGCACATCCGCGGTCATGGTATTTTTACAGATGACACAGCTATATACCATGAGTATGAAGAAAATGGAATTACTAAAGTTGAATACAACTACACTTATCTTGACAGGATAGTCGATGAGTATTTAAAGCTTAACATACGTCCATTTCTTGAACTTGGTTTTATGCCTAAAGATCTTGCAAGCGGCACTCAGACTGTCTTCTACTGGAAGGGCAATACTACTCCTCCAAAATCCTATGAAAGATGGTGCGATCTTGTAGTAGCACTTCTGTCTCACCTTATAGACCGATACGGTGAAAGCGACGTTCTTACATGGCCTATTGAAGTCTGGAATGAGCCGAATCTTCCTGGATTTTGGGAACATGCTGATATGAAGGAATATTGCAAGCTCTTCAAAGAGACCTTTACAGCCATCAAAAACTTCAATCAAGGTTTCAAAGTTGGCGGACCTGCCATCTGCGGAGTTAAAGACGCAGAATGGATTAAGGGCTTCCTTGATTTTTGCAAAGAAGAAGGCTTAAAGCCGGACTTTATAACAAGGCATCACTATACAATAGAACTTCCTGAAGCTGATGGTCACTACGATTATTCAGTTCTTATGGACGAAGAAGACGGATTTAAGAACCTTCAGTCAACACGCGATATCATAGATTCTTATGATGAATACAAGGATCTTCCCATTCACATAACTGAGTTCAGCTCCTCTTATACTCCAAAGGGGGTAATACATGATACCAACTTAAACGCGGCGCTTATGGCCCGTCAGCTTTCTCGCCTTGGCGATATGAATGAGTCTTATTCTTATTGGACTTTCGGAGATGTGTTCGAAGAGACAGGTGTTCCATTTTCCATCTTCCATGGTGGATTTGGACTTGTTGCAGCAAGAAGCATTCCAAAACCTACCTTCTGGACCTTCAAGTTCTTTAAAGATCTTAAAGAGCTCAATGGAACATGCGTGTTCAAAAATGATAATGCTGTAATTGAGAAAACAGATAAAGGCTATGCAGGAATTCTCTGGAATGAAAGCTCAAATGATGACCTTTTAATTAAGCTTGGCCTTGAAGATATAGTAGAGAATAAAGATGTAGTAAAAAGTAATGATGTTGCCAATAGTGAAGACGGCGTAGAGAGCGAGAATCCCGCAAACGAATATACTCTCATCATGAAGACAGTTAGCCCTAAAACTACTAACCCATTAAAGCTCTGGCATGACATTGGCGAACCCGCTACTCCAAACAGTGAGCAGACAAGACTCATTAAGTCAGCAGCCTTCCCTCTTGTAGCATCAGACAGACTTGCAGAAAAAGATGGTAACATCTCACTTGAACAGACCCTGCTGCCGGAAACTGTAGTTTATTTTGAAATTTCAAAATCAATAGTAAAATCCGACAGAGGCTATAGCTACAAGAAAGCAATAACAACAAGATAAGTGGACTACCCATCTAAAGATGATGGGTTCTGTTTACATCATAATAAAGCGCCTTGGTTTTTGCTTAATGCAAAAGCCAAGGCACTTTTAATCCTGAAAGAATCAAATGATAAAACTGATAATTAAACTTCCAAATAGTTTACTTCTTATACTTTATCTTTCATTGCCCCAGAAGAATAATCCAAGCATACCAGGTCCAACATGTGCCCCTGAAAATGGCTCATGCTGACATATAGTAATATCTGCCTTAGGATTTACTTCTCTTATCATATCTGCAAGCAAGTTGGCATCTTCAAGACAGTCTCCATGTGATATGCACACAGTCTGATCACCATCTTCCATTCTCTTTTCAGAATACTTATTAAGGATTGCCTTAATTGCATTCTTCCTGCCTCTGACCTTACCACAGGAGATTATATGGCCTGTGCTGTCTCCAAAAAGAATTGGCTTTATATTAAGTATAGTTCCTATCTGAGCTGTTACACCGCTTACACGGCCTGTATTCTTAAGGAAGTTAAGATCATCCACTGTAAAGTACTGACACGCATGAGGTACATCTGCATCAAGTATCTTGGCAGCTTCCCTGCAGTCAACACCTTCTTTACTGAGTTTTGCAGCCTTAAGAGCCAGAATACCATTACCAAAACCACAGCCATGCGAATCTACAATGTGAATAAAACAGTCAGGATATTCTTCCATCAGCTCATTGGCTGCTGCAACAGCTGCATTATAAGTTCCGCTTATACCTGAGCTCATAGCTATATATATAATGCTGCCACCCTCGATTGCAATCTTAGTAAAATGCTCTAAAAAAAGTGCAGTATTAAGAAGGCTGGTCTTTATCTTGTTACCATTTTTAAGACCCTCATAATATTCATGCCCATCAAAATCATCTATATCACCTGTATAAGTAACAGAATTATCATTTACAAGATAACTGCATGGCAAAAGATTTATACCATCCAACAGCTGTTTTGGCAAATTGGCTGTCCCATCTGCAAAAACATAAAAACTCATCCTTAACCTCCACGATATTTTTTTTAAATCAAATTTCAAACCCGAGCAAATTCATATTCGATTTAGAGCATGCTCGAATCGAAATGACTTTTGACCCTTACGTCATATTATCTGAATAGTTTTCTTCCAATCCATATACATATGCAGGCGCCTATAACTGAAACCAAAAGACTTCCAAAGAGATTAGTAGGTGCAAAACCCACGAGTCTGAATACCCATCCGCCTACAAATCCGCCGGCGATACCAAGAATTATGTTCTTGATAGTACCTGACTTTTCATTCATAAGTCTGCTGGCAATATAGCCTTCAAGTGCTCCAAGTATAAGTCCAATAATAAGTCCCATTTTTATTTCCTCCATTTACTGGTTGTAAATATTTAATTCACTATTACGATTTTACCACATATACACAAATTTTTTCTTTTAGTAGTTCACACCATACTTTAAGTAAAACTCTACCATTCCAAAGAATTCCCTGACTGTGTAATGGATACCAACAGGAAAAAGAGTCTGTGCAGGAACAGAATATACATTCTCATACCCTACACTTTTGGCGATAGACATTGCCCTGCATTCATGAAAGCCATTAGTTATGACGCCCACAGATGAACCGGGATCTTCTATGATCTCAAGACTGTTCTTAAGATTCTCCTCAGTATCCGTTGACTTATCTTCAAGGATGATCCTGTCTTCATCTATACCATACTGTTCAACCAGTACTCTTTTTGCACACTCAGCTTCACTTATGGCTTCATCAGAGCCTTGGCCTCCGGATGCAATAAGTATTGTATTTTCATTTTCTTCAAGATATTCCGCAGCTTTTTTGATCCTTGCTTTATAAGGATTAGATGGCTCTGTCCCATGCATACCTGCTCCCAGAAGTACGACATATTCAAGATCCTCCCTAGGTTCAGCTGTCATAGCACCTATTACTTTACTCTCAATTATGATAAAAATAAGGAGAACAACAAGAAATGCGACCCTGTATATCCACCTCACAACTGACGGTATCCTAATCTTCTCTTTTCCATCAATTCTTGATTTAAGCATCACTACTCTTATCAGCGAAAAAGCTCCTATCAATATCCACAGCCATACCCATGAAAGACTGAGTCCACCGCCATAAGCAAGACAGGTAAAAAAGTATAATACTGACCATATAAAAAGTATAAAATAAATATATAAAATAGTCTTATCAAAACTTATTTTACCAAGTCCCGCATAACGACTTGTTCTTTCCTTGTATTTAGTATAATCATAGCCAAATACTGTAGGGAGAAATTTCTCCTCCTGCAAGATCTGAAGATGCAGCATAACAATAGCAAAGACTGATATCAGGCATAAAACCGGATTGAAGAACATAAGCATTATGCCAATATAAAGAAGGTCAAAACCAAGAAAGGCCGGATTTCTTGAATAGTTATAAATGCCTCTTGTTACAAGGCTTCTCTTATTCATATCTAAAGGAGCAATGCCTGCTCTCCAGCTATCCTTCATGGCATATACTGACATAAAAAACACGATATCGCCAATAAAAGCAAAATACATTCCAATTACTCGCCACATGATCATAAGCTGCGAAGTTCCAAGAACTATGGAGATCACTTCTGCAGCCGGAGCAAGAAAGGTAGCTACTTTAAGTAAAGCTTCAATAGCAAAAGCTTTATCGTGTACCCTGCCCTTTGCCATCTGATCAGTAACTATTCCGCTTCTCTTCTGTAAGATCATTTTCCCAAAATATATTCCATAAAATACGGCCATAAATCCAAGCGCAATCAATCTGTAAGTCATTTAAATTTCTCCCTATAAAAACCGCCGCCTAAAGGCAGTGGGTTTTCTTGCCTTCTTATAAATAATTCTCTCATTTATGTACTATCACAAAAATCAATAATGCTATCGCTGCCAAACCTCCTGCACACTGCAGCATATTTACCAGAGAAAACCTCTTCGTTAAACACATATAAGGATTTTTGGGATTTATGTATATATGATATTTTTGACCTATCATATATTTTTTCTTTTCGAAAGCTTTGTTTTCGAAAAAATCCAGATTATTCAAGGGTGTACGCGTGTAGATACTATTATTGTATTCATACTTATATGTTGGAATATACGTATAGCTATATATTTTTTTCGTTATATATTCTTTCTTTGGTTTATAAGAATAATAGCTATATTTTGAATACCTCGATTCATGAGGAACAATTGTATTTCTAGACCCGGTTTCGTGTTTTCTTTCTTCTATCTCTACAAGAATAGCTTCTACTTTTTCCTTACATCTAACGCCCATTATTATCTGAAAGATCGTTACTAATACTGTTACAGATCCTAAAAGTAAAAACACAAAAACAATTACATTATTTATTACATCAGTTTCCACTTTATACTTACCTCATAAAGTCCTTATTAATAATCACAAAATGATTTCTATGATCAGATTTATAACTATCATATAATCTCCCATATCATCTAAAGATAATGGGTTTTCCTGTTACATTATTACAAACAACATTTAAGATTATACTTCATTTTATATTTTTATGCTTACTTATCCGACGAAACGACAGTTTTATGAGACAAATGACATTTTTTCATTAGAGTGCGTCCATTTTGCGCAAACAAAAGCTGCTTGCCATATCAGCAAGCAGCCAATCATTTTCATTATCAGATAAAAGAAAATGCAGCAAACTGTAAATACCCGGTTCCTTTAAAAGTAAAGAACAGATCGTGAACTCCATCAGGAATTTCAATATCAGCCTTGGTTTCATGCCATACATTGGCATAACCAATAGGAAATGAGCCGATAGCCTTATCATCCCACTTAAGGCGCAATTCAAGCTCACCTGTTGCATAGCCTTTAGTACATACAGACATCTTCTTTACACCCTTGCAGTCAAAATACTTAAAGCCTGCTGTAGCACTATCACGCATATTGGCTATGTAGCCGTAATTAGCCTCATTCCTTGTATCCTTAGTATTTATTATCTGAAGATTATCAGACAGGTCTTCTGCATGATCATCTAAAGCTCTGTTCTCTTCAATATCTTTGCCTGAAATATCGCTTTCTACAATCCTTGCTCCTCCATCCTTGTCGCCGCCGTCCTGAGTTATCTTAGGGAATCTGTCATCCATCCAGCCTGACCAGGGGATATATGTGCAGTCTGTATCTGTAAAGAGATTACATGCGATATATGTTGGATACGTACCTTTACTTACAAGTGGCTCAAGTCCGCAGCAAGAAGTCATTTTAGCCTGCATAAAGGTTCCGTCTTTTTTCTCAATAAGCTTTTCAAAACATTCCTGCCTGCTAAAATTAGTACCATTTGTATGACGATGATAGAAAATAAACCAGTCGTTTTCTATCTTGACCATACTTCCATGATTATTGGCACAGTAGAACATAGGCTTATCTGCGGGCTTGTAGCTATCTATGTTAAGATCACCATTACTTATAAGAACACCTTTATATTCAAAGCCTGAAAGAGGATCATCGCTAACTGCATAGCCAAGTTCATGGTAGAGCTGTGTTGAATATATAAAGAAGTACTTGCCATCTTTCTTGCGAATAGAAGGGCCTTCAAAGAATGCATGTCCGTCAAAAGATGTATCGTGACTATAAGGCTCTCCCGGTGCTACAAATACAGGCCCCTCAACAATAGTCAGCATATCAGGGCCAAGTACTGTTCCCATTGCCCCGTGTCTTGACTTATCACCTACTGCGCAAAATCCTGTATAAAGATATGTTCTGTCGCCTTCTGTAAGAACAGCCGGATCGAACTGGGGTTCATCACCCTCTTTTTGTCCAAGATATGTTCCATCCTTATAATGTACATATCCAAGGAATTCATATTTGCCGGAAGGCTCATCGCATACTGCAACAGAAACGACTCCCCATGAACTAAGGACATAGTAAAGATAATATCTTCCGTCAGGGCCAACTGTTACTGCCGGAGCATAAAGATTACCCTGCAGATCAGCATTAGCAGGATCCTGGTCTTTACGATAGATAACTCCTTCATAGCGCCATGAACCAAGATCATTTACAGGAGCTGAGTAGCACACATAGTCCAGCATGCAGTATACGTCCCCTCCAAACTTATCATGAGAACCATATACATAAACTCGGTCACCAAAAACATAAGGCTCGCCATCAGGAACATACTCCCATGAAGGCAGATATGGATTAATTGTCTGATTAAGATTATTCATGCAATCCTCCGTAATAGAATGAATCGTTATAAAATCACTGCTGACGCAGTTCTACGGGTACGGGGCTTATAACCCCGCACCCGAAATCAAGATATTCCCACCACCTAAAGGTGATGGGTTATCTTGATCATTTTATATATTGTAAAAATAATCTCAGACGAATTCTTATTAATTTATGCGAAGAACATATCATTATTTGCGATTTTGCGACCAAGTCACAAGGGATGGCTCATATATACATTAATATTCTTTCCATAGTATATAGCTTATGTCTTCAAGCCATGTATCGCCACTTGCCCTTACAAGATCAAGACCAGATACGAATACGCAGTAAGCATCTACAATATCTTCTTTTTCATGCCCCGGTTCAATGCAGGTTGCACAAGAGCTGATAACATAGGGCATTCCCTCTTCTGTTCCAAGATACATCATTATATGGCCATCCATATATAACAGAAGTCCCGGAGTCATTTTGGCCAGAATACTCTTTTTCTTATCAACAGTCATATTAGTGCAATCTATGCTGCCAAGATCTGATCTTTCAGCAATCGCTTTGGCATTTCTTGGAAGTCTAAAGCCATAACAGCTGTATACCTGACGGATAAAGCCTGAACAGTCATTGGATGAAAGAGTTCCTCCATAACCATATACGCGGCCCAAAAACTTAAATGCCTGAGTTATGACGCTTTCAGATGTCATAGTCAGATATCCAACATTAACATCCTTGGATACAGGAACCAAAGTCTCTTCAAGCTGCACATTCCCATCTGCATCTCTATAAGGTATCTCAACATGATAAGCACATATTAAACTTCTTCCATTTACCGTCTCATCCGAATCAGCAGATCCTTCATCAAGGAGTATGATCCTTGTTCCCATAGGAAGTATCATTCCGGATGAGCTTGTCGGAACTGCCGTTTCATCCATTACTATCTCACTTCCTGTAACGACCAGGAAATTATCAGGATTGCTGATTCTAAGCCACTCTTCCTTGTCTTTACATATAGCAAGTGTTTCCTTTTTGACCCAGCCGCAGTAAGAGCCATTTATAATATAATCCCAATTGCCATCAGCACTCTCACACAAGACCACAACTCCTGTAAATGTCATAACTTCTGCGCTTATAAGGTCATTAAAAAATATTTCATCAGGATCATCAGACACAAATTCATCACTTGGAAGAGACTTGGCAACAGACCTTTCTACGCATATCGCATACTGCGGGGTTACTTCATCAGGTATGACAGCCTGCGCTTCTGAATCTATAAGCGCTCTTACATCTTCGCCTGATATACTCTCCGGCATATCATCCATAAAGATTTTTAAATTCCTTAAAGATTCCTCACTATAATATTCAACATAGTCTGGATTGTTATTATTAAAATTCTCAATCTCAGCACTTGTAAAGAGCACCTCATCCTTTCTGTCCCTTATCCAGAATTCAGGGACAAGCATATCTGTATCAGTGCCTTCAATAGTCTGAACCAGATCCTTATCGTAGGTCTCTTCTTTTAATGTCGTCGTAATATCCATGCTATCACTTGCTTTACCGGTGCTATACACCTGAAAAACAGTAGCAATAATAACTGCAAAAGCAATAGCACTATATACTGCAATATAAGTTTTTCTCTTCATTTTATGCTTTTCTCCTTATTCTGACACATAGGCCACAGATCAAAAAGAAAGGAATACCCGTATAACACCACATATGATTGGAAAAGAGGACCTCCTCGGTGATCCCCATTATAAGAATACCCGCCGCACATGCGCAGAGGTATTTAACTAATATACTTACCTTTTTGGAAAAAAATATTTTTATCCCAATAAAGCACCAGCCTATTACAAGGCTCATCCACGTAATAAAGCCAAACAACCCATATCTTCTCAGAATTTCAAGATACATATTATGAGCATGCACCGTTTTAAGGTCATGCCTACCTTCGTATATATTTGGTATATTTTCATTACTAAAGGGTGATATTCCAAGAAGAAAGTGCCTTAAGTTTTTAGTACATTGTTCAAGGCATGCCGACCAAATAAGAGTTCTATCTGACATGGTACCATCATCATCTGATATCTTTCTGACTATAAGAGAAGCAATCTTTGCATCCGCATAGTCACAGCCTGTAATGAAAGCAGCGATCGACATCATAAACTTGTACACATACATAGGAATAACAAATGATCTTAAGACTACAAAAAAGACTATCGCAAGAACCGCTATATAAGCAACCACTCTTATAACTATATTGTCAGTTTTTATAAAGCCGGGATTTTTATATATCAGCATAAAGACATAAAGAAAAGCGATAATTGAAACTCCTATCATTGCTGTTCTGCAACCGGTAAGTCCCAGACAAAACCATCCGATCACAGTTCCTATAATATATAGCCATCTGCTTTTTGTTCTTGAACACAGAAATCCAAAAATTGAGATCATAACAAGACTGGCACATGCAACTCCCATTCTATTAGCATTAGAAATACCACAAAGTCTTCCTCCAACAATGCACCCCTTAAAAATATCCTTCCATGGATTTTCTAATAAAAGGAATCGACTTGCATGAGCCAGAATATATAGACATAGTATACTAAGCCCTACTGTAGAAGCCATGGCGTAATATGAAAATATCTTCATTGGATCAGGTACAATCTGAATAATGAAGTATATACCCAAAAAGATCATCCATGCATAAAACAATCTGTTAGTTAGAAAGTTTGCGGATAAACCCAGATTAAATATAGTAGAAATATAAGAAATTGCTATAAAAACAGTGATAACACAGGTATCAATGTTTCTGTACATACCTTTATAAAATACGCAAAAAAGTATACAGATTATACCTGCAGCCGCTGTAAGCTTGTATGGGACTGACGTTTTCTCTCCCCAGATTCCTTCAAATGAATAAATAAATACAATCATACTGACAAGCGCAAGCACTAAGCGCTGCAGTATTCCCCCATTCAATGTTTTCACAATTTTCCCCTCATAAGATCAAACATACATATATTATTAAAGCACAATAATACTACGCATGGAAGAACTAATTCATCGATAAATTGATAATTTTAGGATCCCACGTAAAAACTAATAAAGAAAAAAGAGCAACCATTTGCAAAATCGCTTATATACCAGCCGAAAGCCAGGCATCAAACAACTTTCAAATAATGGTTACTCTTAAATAATTATCTTTTGTTATTATCATTTTATGAATCAGTACGGATAGGATTTGATAAGGACAAGTTCTCCGTTATCAATAGCATAAGATTCCGGAAAGCTGAAATTGGTTCCTCCAATACTAAGTGCCCCGCAGGTACTTACAAAACCTGTTGAATCAACGTAGGCATTTAAAAGCTTTCCTATAAATTTAGGCTTACCGGAATGAAAGTCAATAATGTAGCTGTATCTGTTATAATCAGACTCCATTGCAGATAACATAACCACGCTTGTTCCATCTCCATATACGCTGCATGATATACCATATACTATGGTCATATCATAATCAGAAGAAGGCTCAATATAAGTTGCTCCCTTTTCTGTCACAAGCCAAAGGTGAGGATTTTTGAAGCTTTCACAAGTAGCAAGATATTCTGTAGGATCATTACCCTGTGGAATCTCCACAGTAAGCGCAAATCCCTCTTTATCACCATCATTATCAAAATCTAAAATATACATTCCATACAGATAGTTGGAGGACTTTTCTTCTACCTTTTTCTTGTAAATATTATAAAGGTCACCATCTCTTGTGACAGTGTTCTTATTAAGCGTGTTCTGAGACTGAGCTGTTACTCCAAGATCTTCGTATGTTGAAAAGGTTTTAAGATCAACATCATAGGTTCCGTCAGGTTTTGTAACTTTGCCCATTCCTGTTTTTATGGACACTTCAAAATCAACGTCTATAGTCGCAGGATTATCTGAAGTTCCATAAATAGTAGTATCATTGACCACTGCATGAATACTGATATTATCACCAACGGGATCGTCGTAGTTATCAATTGTAACCTGTGATGCATAATCAGTCAGAAACATCTTGCAGTAGGTAGATACTGCATGTTTAAATCCATCCTCTGACATAAGGATTCTTGTTCCATATTCAGGATCCATGTTTGTATATTCAGGAAGAACATAATCTTTTGGATCAAAAGTAGAAGCTGATGTTGTAGGAGAAGAGGTTGAAGCCTCAATACTCTCATCAAGAACTGCCACAGCCTGTGGTCCAGTTCCGGATTCTGTAAATCCTCGAAGGTCCGTTGCTGATTCACCAGGTTCTGTTTCTTCCAATGTTCCTTCAGATGCACTTTGTGAAGACTGTACCAGATCCCCCTCACTACTATATGCTGAAACATCATTGACATCAGAGCCGCACCCACAAAGAAGTAATGAAGCAAGCACAGACACAGCTATGAATTTTTTTCTTATCATATTTTAATAAACTCCCCTATTATTTCCGATCATTCATATATTAAGCTATATACTTGTACCTATGAACGTCTAAATCATACAAATAACAAGAATTTATTTTACCATGAAAGAAAATAATAATAACTCGATATATTTAACGAATTTACTTTAAATATTTAAATTTTTTTCTACAGTTTCCACCTTAATAAAGCATTACAGTCTTATATTGCTTTATAAATTCAATAAAAGAGCAGACCCTCCTGCATAAGGATCTGCCCTTTAGCTGTTACATATGTTTTATACTTAATGATCTGATCACTCCAGATTTAGTTTATTATTCATAAAGTAATAAGTGCCAAACAGATAAACTACTATAAATATAATATTAATGATTATAGTAAATGTTTCTGTGCTTGCATAACTGGAAGATAAATTTGACAGATCATATGAACTCTCCATAGCCTCGCTAACTATATACTTAATAATTGATTCCAGTACAGATACGACAATATATGAGCCAAAGCTCACAATAAGCTTGTGATTACTGGACAGATTTCCAAGAATAATAGAAAAATATATTCTTGTTAAAAAAATAAAAGATCCGGTTATCATTACAAGTATATCTAAGGTTATATACTGAAAAGGAGATGTGACAATATCCTGTATCCATTCTATAAATACATTATTGATATCGTTAATAGCTTCCTGACTACCTGTCTTTAATACAAGAATTTCTGCAAATGATACGTAAGTTATCACTCCTGAAACAAATGCAAATAAAAATGAAATGTATCCTGAAATGCATTTAGAAGCAAGAAGAGAACCTGTACTAACAGGAAGTGTAAATGAAAGATATCCTTCATTGCCCAGTAAATTCTTATAAAATCTCATCACTACAATTATCAAGGATATAACACTTACAGCTATAGTCATTACAACAAGAGCAAAGACCATGATCCCCCATAACAATAAGAATCCGACTGCATTATCATCTTCTATATTATATGGAAATGAAATTCCTGCCACAATTCCAACAATTATAAATGCGATACACAAAGGCAAAAGATTCCTGAAGATTGCTTTTAGATCATATTTAATAAGTTTTCCTAACATGCGAACACCTCCCTGAAATAACTGTCTAGACTCTTACCTTTCTCCTGTACCAAGGCCTGAACATTATGGTGAAGTATCACATGACCTTCTCTTAAGAATATTGCTTCATTAAGTACATTCTCAACATCAGATATAAGATGTGTTGATATTATAACAAGTGCATTAGGATCATAATTAGAAATAATCGTTCGTAAAATATAGTCTCTGGCTGCAGGGTCAACTCCAGCTATAGGCTCATCGAGAAAATAAATCTTTGCTCTTCTGGCCATAGTAAGAATAAGTCTTACCTTTTCTTTGGTACCTTTAGACATTTTCCCCATTTTCATCTTTGAATCTATATTGAGACTTGTAAGCATATCACTAGCTCTTTGAGCATCAAAATCCTGGAAGAAATCGATATAGAAATTAATGATATCTTCTACTTTCATCCAATCGGGAAGAAAATCCTTATCAGAAAGATAAGAAACTATACTTTTAGTCCTTGGAGAAGGCTCTTCTCCATCTATAAGGACATCGCCTTCTGAAGGTTTAAGAAGCCCATTAGCAAGCTTTATAAGAGTAGTCTTGCCACTGCCATTTGGCCCTAGAAGTCCGACAATACGTCCGGCTTCAAGCTGCAAATTAACATTGTCCAAAGCATATTTACTGCCATAACGCTTGGACAAATTTCTTGTTTCAAATAATGCCATTATTTTTCCCCTTTACTTTTTTCATAATACTTTTTAGTATCCTTATATACAT
>NZ_JAILQF010000124.1 GCF_024699075.1 Butyrivibrio sp. | reverse complement strand
GACAGTTACGGCTAAAATACAGATATCCGTTAATGCAGACAGCAAGGTTTTACTTGACGAAACCATGTCTGTTTATTCTGATGCCTGTAATTATGTATCTGACTATGTGTTCCATACACACGATTTAAAACAGTTTTCTCTTAACAAGGCACTGTATTCTACATTACGAGAAAAGTTTGGTCTTAAATCTCAAATGACTCAGTCTGTATTTAAGACTGTCATTGCAAGATATAAGACCATTCTCGAAAATCAGAAAGAGTGGATTCAACCATCTTTCAAGAAACCTCAGTATGACCTTGTTTGGAACAGGGATTATTCCCTTACGCAAAACTGTTTTTCAGTAAATACGTTGAATGGTCGTGTCAAGTTACCTTATTTCGCCGAGGGCATGTCTAAATATTTTGACCATACAATCTATAAATTCGGCACTGCTAAGCTCATAAACAAGCATGGTAAATATTTTTTGCATATCCCTGTTTCTTATGATATCGAGGAAAGTAATATCTCTGATATCTGCAATGTTGTAGGCATTGATAGAGGTATTAACTTTGTTGTTGCCACTTATAACAGTAAGCACAAGTCTGGATTTGTAAGCGGTAAAGCCATCAAGCAGAAACGTGCTCACTATTCTAAGCTTCGTAAAGAACTCCAAATGTGTCAGACATCATCTTCAAGACGTAGATTAAAAGCTATCGGTCAGCGAGAAAACCGTTGGATGCAGGATGTTAACCACCAGGTATCAAAGGCACTCGTTGAATCCAACCCGAAACATACGCTCTTTGTTCTTGAAGATTTGTCAGGCGTTCGTAATGCTACAGAGCGTGTCAGAACCAAAGACCGCTACGTTTCCGTATCGTGGTCTTTCTATGACCTTGAACAGAAACTTGCCTACAAAGCTAAACAGAATCAGTCTTCCGTTATTAAGGTTGACCCTCGTTACACGAGCCAGTGCTGTCCTGTATGTGGACACATTGAAAAAGCCAATCGTGATAAGAAATTGCATCTGTTTACTTGTAAGAACTGTGGCTATAAATCAAACGATGACCGCATTGGAGCTATGAATCTGTACCGCATGGGAATCAACTATCTTGAAGATAGTCAAGTACCTGATACAGTTACGGCAGAGTAAACTTTGTCGTAAGGGGTGGCGTCAACCGTCCCATGATGCGACCCCACGGAAGTTACACCGACAAAATGTAGAAGTTATTACAACGAACTACAGGGGAGTCGCAAGCCCATTACCTTTAGGTGATGGGTGGTTGACAGTGAGGTCTCGGGTTAACATCCATGCACCCCTCGTCAAGGATCCTTTTGAATAGCTCCTTGGCCATCATATCTTCTTTTCGCATATACAAAATCCTTTCTGAAGAAACGTGTCCAATTGGACACGAAACTATCCGGTAATTATCTGTACAAAAATAAACGATACCAGCAGTGATGATAATATCATGCTGATTACGGTCACATTCTCAAATTTTTGTTTTCTTATCTTGGCTTCTACTAATCTGAAAAATATAAGTATCAGTGAAAGACCTAATACATAAACAATTTTCACTGCTGCTCTCCTATTACAAAATCGCTCCAAGCCTTGTAACTTTCTCTTGCAAGACAATGACACGCATACTCTTCTAACTCATCTTCTTTTAACCAGGCGCAATTAAGTCTGCAATGATTTATAATTGCCTCCAAAAGACTGCCTTTACCTTCGTTCCGTATGGCTTTTATCATTTCGGAATGCCACACGTCCATCCTCATCAACCCCTGTGGAGTTTCATAATACTCGAATCCTTTATACTCATTTACTGTCTTACCATTTCTTGACAGGATCTTTCCGATGGGCTCCTGTCTGTAATGCTTCAGCCCCGGCATAAGTTCTTTGATAGTTAACATACTCACCTCCAAATGTTTCTAGGTATATATTATACCATAAACGTTCAATTGTTCACAGTGGCAAAATGTACCAAAATATGGTATAATACGCATGAGGGAGAAAGGAGAAACATAATGTTTACACTTATTTCTCTTGGTGATCAGATACAGAATTTTATGAGTCAGAGTATCTATAACGTTTTTATAGCAGTTGCTGGCTCTTATATAATCTTTTCAGCATCCAGAAGTCTTTTTGACGTCACTCATGGTGATATCAGGATTTCTGGTGGTTTTGTTGTTGGGCAAAGATCATCTTATTTATCCGGAATTGTATTAGCCATGGCATTTATAGGTATGGTCTATGTGTTTATATCAGCTCTTGGTATCGGTGCAAAAACTACAGGCTACGAGCTTGCAAAAGCAAATTATGAATTTAAACAGGAAGTCCATAAATCAATGGAGTGGACCAGCGCCTATAAGGAAGCAAACAATATAATTATGGCAGCCGTGGACGGAAATGAAGATCTTGTACTTCACGAAGCTGAAGCTGTCATGGATGGTATCGAACAAAATACATATGAGTTCTTGAATCTATATTCCAGGTAAACGATTTCTCCCAAAAAAGTATATCTTTATGCATGTGTAATTTCTCAAAGCCGATTGGGTTGTCAAATCACTCAAAACGGATATTTTTAAAATACAGTTTCTTTGGTAAGGTGTTGTTGTTTTATTTTAAATAATAAACAACAACACTTATTTTATTTTATTTTAAGGGGGTTAAAAATCGCTCAACCATGCGCAATAGCGGCGAAAAGATATACTAAATTAGGAGTAACATCTACTTTTTTAGGAGAAACATCTACTAAATTAGGAGAGACATCTACTATTTTAGGAGAAATAGTACGGTATGAAGATATACTAAATTAGGAGTAATATCTACTTTTTTAGGAGAAAAGATATACTCTTTAAGGAGATTTTAAATAAACATATACTAAATTAGGAGATATGCTTGTTTTCTGGAATATTTAATATTTTTTTAACACACAAATAAGTTACCATGTTGTATAATACACCTAACGCTAAAAATATAATATTCCACTTGTAAGGTATGGGGTATGTTCTATGGGTAATGCATGTAAAGAACGTTGTGAACAGATGGAGCTGTTTACAAATAACGTATCTGTCTATAAAAAATCCAATACTTTGATAAATTCAAAAGGTAATGTTTCACTAATGGGTCTTAAGCTGTTCACTATCGCCATAATGAATGCCCGTTATGATGAGGCAGTAAATATGACATATGCGGTCATAGGTACGGGGCAGCTGAGGAGCCTTCTTGGGAATACCGGGAGTTCACTTTATACGAATATCCGTGACCAGATAGAAAACGGACATAAAAACAGTGGTTCGCTTCTTGACTGGAGGATAATCTATGAGGATAAAGCTAAGAAAGAGTTCATCATAAGTACAGTGATAACTGATGCGGCCTTCAGAAAAGGCAAGCTTACCATTTACTTTAACAACAACATCAAGGATTACGTGATAAACCTGACAAAGGATTTTACACTACTTAACTGCCGAGAACAGCTTTCTTTAAACAGCCATTACAGCTTCAGACTTTATGAGATATTTAAAGAGAAGCTAAATAAAGGGAAATATATAAATACACGCAACGGGGTTATTGATCAGAATATCATACAATGGGATGTAAACATCACAGAACTAAAACTCATCCTCGGGATCATAGACCAGAAGGAAAGTGTGGAGATAAGAAAGATTCTATTAGGCGGTGATATAAACTATAATGAAATAGAAGTACTATCAAGACAGAGCGGTAATAAAAAATACAAGACGTATGCATCCTTCAAGCAAAATGCCCTTGTAAAAGCCATATCAGAGATAAATGAAAAGACAGGAATTCATGTTGACTTTATCGAAAGAAAGTCGGGCCTTGGAGGGAAGGTATCAACGATTGAATTCTATATAAATACCAAGGATACCAAGAAACCTGCAGCCAAGGAAAGCGAAGAGGCAATAACCAAAGAAGATGGGTTTAAAGATATCACAAAAGATATATCAGACCTTACAGGGCTTTCCGAACCTGAGAGCAGGAAGATAGCAGAAGCTGCAGATTACGATTTTGAAAAGGTTAAAAAAGCCTGGGGACTTCCCAGCAGAAAAAATATAAATAATATTACCGGCTGGATGATATCAGCAATAAAAAGAAATTATGATGTAACAGCTGACAAAAAGCCTATACGAGGTAATGCGCAATATGATTATATGATGCACTCAGATTTTAATTACGATGAAGAATGGTTACTGGATAACTAAATATAGAAACGTGTCCAATTGGACACGAAATTGGAAAGGAAATGTTAAATGAAGAAAGAAAGTGATAAGCTATATAGAGGAATTATCATGGCCGCAACAGGAATCGTAATAGGATTTGTAGCATTTCTTATATCGAGAAAAATGGAAGAAAAGGAACTGGACAGAGATTATTATGGATAAGGTGGGACAGATGGAATACGTGATCAAAACAAACAAAGGGTATGTAGTAAAGGTAAGCGTCTTCAAGAACGAAATTGAAACAACGCAGAATGTCAAAGATGCAGCTCATTATAAGAAGACTGATGCACAGGATATGGCTAATCTTATTAGGACGATAAGAAAAGAACTTAAATGCACCGTCGAGCAGGACAGTAGTGCCGCATAAAATAAACCTTGATTTTTATTCATATTATCCTGTATAATATACTTGTTAAATGTCACATTCAATATAAAGATAACAGCCGCTGGCTTTTCCTATTTTAGGAAACGCTGGCGGTTTTTTATATATAGAAAATTCAAAAAAAGATATTAGAAACGTGTCCAATTGGACACGGAAAGGAGAAATTATGAACTACTACACAGCAGACCTTCATTTTGGCTGCCAGTCAATCTTCGAAAGAGAAAAAAGAGGAGAGATATTCAAAGACCTGGAACAGATGAACAAGACTCTCGTAGAGAACATCAATGAGGCCTGTCAGCCAGATGACGTACTTTATATCCTCGGCGACGTATCCTGCGCAGAATACAATCCCGCAAAGGAACTTTCAGCAATCAAATGTAAGAAGATCCTTATAGCAGGAAATCACGACAGAAAATGGCTTGAACATAAGAGTTTCAAAAAGCAGTTTGTCAAGATATTTGACACTGGCTATGTGAGGACTCTTGGTACAAGGATAACCTTAAGTCATTTCCCGATAGCTGAATGGGATGGATTCTTTAAAGGACACTGGCATTTTTATGGTCATGTACACAGAACAAACATGGGAAGCGGAAGGATGATGGAAAAGATTCCCAACTGCTATAACGTGGGTGTTGATGTAAACGACTATAAGCCCGTAACCGCAGCGCAGGCAATTGCAAAAAAACTCCTGAATGATTATGTGGATAATGTCGACTATTCATTCTATAAGGAGATCTTCGGAGATGTCGTAGGTGGAAGTGTAAACCTTGTTGAAGAAGATGCTTCTGGAAAATCCGTAATGGACATTCTTGGTGATTACATGGATGAGTACGGAAAGAACGTCTACATAGATAAGGAAAAGAAAGTCTATTACTGTTTCACACGCAGAGGCTCAAAAGTCGAAAGCGAATGCTGGGACTGGTGTGCGATGAACCGCGAAATAAAACAGTATCAGGAGGAAGATAATCTCTCCCCTGAAGAAGCTGATGAAAAATTCTGGAACGATGTAAAAGAATATGATCCACATACGTTTAGCTACGCTATTAAAGAGGGTACCTTTGAGGAAGCTCTTGGAAATGGCTATCTGGATGAACTAAGGGATGATTATCTTACGGCTATTGGTTACAGATTTCCAACAGCAGTCTGATCAGAAACGTGTCCAATTGGACACGAAACGGAGGAACGAAAATGAAATGGATTGAATTTTATATCGGAAAAGAAAAACGATACATCAACCCGGTAAGAGGTAATGTCCTGACTGAGCAGGAGTACAAAGACCATCTTGATAAAGACTTCAATGCAGGGTTTAGAGACCGCTGTGTTGGAATCTATGATAAGTGGTACCGCTATAACAGACTCGACGGAGGAGCAGCATATGACAGAGGTCAGAAAGCAGCTGTCGATGAGTACAGCGATAAGCTCCCGGACAGCTTTACTGTTATAGAAATGATGTTACCAGCAGTAGTCTGATCAATTTACCCTTATGAGGGGTGCTTCAAGCGGGAATCCGCAACGCCCCTTAAGGAGGGGGCTGATTATGAGAACAGGATATT
>NZ_JAILQF010000100.1 GCF_024699075.1 Butyrivibrio sp. | reverse complement strand
ACGCTCTGAAAGAAGAACAGCATCTTCGTAGTTGTAACCTTCCCATGTCATGAATCCGATAAGAGGGTTCTTACCAAGACCAAGTTCACCATGGAATGTTGAAGGACCATCTGCGATAACCTGTCCTGCTTCTACATGCTCGCCCTTATCTACGATAGGTCTCTGGTTATAGCATGTAGACTGGTTGGTTCTCATAAACTTAGTGAGGTGATACTCTTCCTTCTCACCATCATCATAAGTCATACGTATGATCTTGGAATCAACATAATCAATTGTACCTGCCTTACGGGCAACAACGCTGTCACCTGAGTCAACTGCAGCCTTCTGTTCCATACCTGTACCAACTGCAGGAGCATCTGTTGTAAGAAGCGGTACTGCCTGACGCTGCATGTTTGATCCCATGAGCGCACGGTTAGCATCATCGTTCTCAAGGAAAGGAATAAGGGCTGTAGCAACTGAGAATACCATTCTCGGTGATACGTCCATATAATCAATAAGATTCTTCTGATATTCAGAAGTCTCTTCTTTATAACGACCTGAAACACTGTTACGGATGAAGTGACCTTCAGCATCAAGAGGAGTATTAGCCTGAGCTACACGATAGTTATCTTCCTCATCTGCTGTCATGTATGTGATCTCATCTGTAACAACAGGATTCTCTGCATCTGTATGGTCTACACGACGATAAGGTGCCTCAACGAATCCGTACTCATTAACTCTTGCATATGATGCCAGAGAGTTGATAAGACCGATGTTAGGACCTTCAGGTGTCTCGATAGGACACATACGACCATAGTGAGTATAGTGTACGTCTCGAACCTCGAATCCGGCACGATCTCTTGAAAGACCACCAGGTCCAAGTGCAGAAAGACGTCTCTTGTGAGTCAGCTCAGAAAGAGGGTTGTTCTGATCCATGAACTGAGACAGCTGTGATGATCCAAAGAACTCCTTAACAGCAGCCTGCACAGGCTTAATGTTAATAAGAGTCTGAGGAGAAATCTCCTCTGCATCACGAGTAGTCATACGCTCACGAACAACACGCTCAAGTCTTGAAAGACCGATTCTGTACTGGTTCTGTAAGAGCTCACCAACGCAGCGGATACGACGATTACCAAGGTGATCGATATCATCACTGTGGCCGATGCCGTACTCTACGTGCATATTGTAGTTGATGGATGCAATGATATCTTCCTTAGTGATGTGCTTAGGAATAAGATCATTCTTACGTGCCAGAATAGTCTCAGCAAGACCTTCGGCATCATCCTTGGTTGCATACTCATCAAGAATCTCTTTAAGTACAGGATAGTAAACATCCTCATTGATGCCAAGCTGCTCAAGATCGCAGTCAACATAGTGAGTAAGATCTACCATCATATTGGAAAGAACCTTGATGTTACGCTCTTCAGTCTGGATCCATACATAAGGTATAGCTGCATCCTGAATCTCTTTAGCAAGAGCTCTGTCAACCTTAGTTCCGGCTGAAGCAAGCATCTCGCCTGTTGTCTCATCAACAACATCTTCAGCAAGGATCTGTCCACCTATACGATTCTTAAGGTGTAATTTCTTATTGAACGTATACCGGCCAACCTTAACAAGATCATATCTTCTTGCATCGAAGAACATAGCGTTGATAAGTGACTCTGCACTATCAACAGAAAGAGGCTCGCCTGGACGGATCTTCTTGTAAAGTTCAAGAAGACCTGACTGATAGTCTGTAGAAGGACCCTTGGAGAAGGAACCCTGGAGCTTAGGCTCATCACCGAACAGATCGATGATCTCTTCGTTAGAACCTATACCAAGAGCACGTATAAGTACTGTTACAGGTACCTTACGTGTACGATCTACACGAACATAGAATATATCATTAGAGTCTGTCTCATACTCAAGCCATGCACCACGGTTAGGAATAACTGTGCATGCGATAAGCTTCTTACCAAGCTTATCATATGTAATATCGTAATAAATACCAGGTGAACGAACGAGCTGTGATACAATAACACGCTCTGCACCGTTGATTACAAATGTTCCGGTAGCTGTCATAAGAGGAAGATCACCCATGAAGATCTCATGTTCTGTGATTTCGTCCTTCTCTTTATTATGAAGACGTACCTTTACTTTAAGAGGAGCTGCATATGTAGCGTCTCTCTCTTTACATTTCTCGATAGAATACTTAACTTCATCTTCGCAGAGTTTGAAGTCTACAAATTCAAGACTCAGCTTACCACTGTAGTCTTCAATTGGAGAGATATCATCGAAGGCTTCCTTGAGACCCTCATCCAGGAACCACTGATAGGAATTCTTCTGGACTTCAATGAGGTTAGGCATCTCGAGGGTGTTCTTCTGGCGCTGAAAACTCATGCGGACATTTTTGTCTGAACCAGTAGGATGTATTCTGTACTTTTCCATTGACATTCACCCCGTTCTTTGGATTTAATGAAAAGAGCTTCCGACCTGCATGACCTTTGGATTTATAAAAGGGCATAATAAGGCCTTTCACTCCACAATAAGTGCATTTTCCATCATAATGCAAATCTATACAAATGTCAAATGATTTTTTTGGTAAAAGAGCTGTATTTTAATTTCAGAATAAAGAAGAATTCTACAAATACCAAGATTTGTAAATATAGAAAATAGATAAATATCTAAGAACAGTAACATTTAATGTGAATAGAATAATATTCAAAACAATAACAGTTTATGTAAATAGAAAAATCATCCAAAACAATAACAGTTTATGCAATAGAAAAAATACCAAAACGATAATAGTTAATGTAAGTAGAATATAATAAATATCCAAGACAATAACAGTTAATGTATATAGAACAAAATAAATATCTAAAACAATAATAGTTAATGTATATAAGAATCCATAGACTTATATAGAATTCTATTTAAAATTTTATCAAAAAGAAAACGGGGAAGATCTCTCTTCCCCGTCAGGTAAAAACATAATAAAAGGTTTAAATTACTTAAGAGTAACCTTAGCGCCTTCAGCTTCGATCTTAGCCTTGATATCCTCAGCCTCTTCTTTGCTGACAGCCTCTTTAAGTACCTTCGGAGCAGAGTCAACTGCTTCTTTAGCTTCCTTAAGACCAAGGCCGGTGATCTCACGGACAACCTTGATGACCTTAACCTTGTTCGGGCCGATCTCTGTGAGCTCGACATCAAACTCAGTCTTCTCTTCCTCAGCTGCTGCCTCGCCGCCTGCTGCTGCTACGACAACGCCTGCTGCTGCAGATACGCCAAACTCTTCCTCACAAGCCTTTACAAGTTCATTTAACTCTAAAACAGAAAGCTCTTTGATAGCTTCAATAAATTCAGCTGTTGTTAATTTTGCCATTGTATTATTCCTCCTAATTCTTTAATAGTCTGCTTACGCAACTTCTTCTTTGCTCTCAGCGATCTGCTTAATAACACGAGCAAAGTTTGCAACCGGTGACTGCATGCTGCCAAAAAGTCTGCCAAGCAGAACTTC
>NZ_JAILQF010000084.1 GCF_024699075.1 Butyrivibrio sp. | reverse complement strand
TGTCTAAGCTTGCAAGGCAGAAGGTAACAGTAGCGCTTTCCGGAGATGGCGGAGATGAGTTCTTCTGCGGCTACAATATTTATGAGCATATACATAAAGCTCAGAAATTGGATATGCTTGGAGCGGCTATATATGGAATAGGCCAGCTTCCTCTTGGAAGTCAGAAACTCCTTGATAAGCTTCCCTTGAAAGTAAGAGCTGTAGCAAGAAACAGGGATAAAGAGACCAAGGTACAGTTTGCATCAGACTTATATATAAAGGCTGCTCACGCTTTTATTGACGGTGTTGAGAGCTTTGATAAGTCTATGACCTTTGATGAGTACAATCAGATATATCTTGATGAACTTGCAGGAAAGAATAATAGTAATATTCAGCTTCCATGTAAGTATCCTGTAGAGAGTGGTTATCCTCAGGACAACTGGCAGGTTCGTCGTATGCTCCTTGATATGGATACATATCTTCCGGGAGATATCCTTTGCAAGATGGACAGAGCATCTATGAAGTACTCTCTTGAGAACCGTTGTCCTATCATGGATACTTCAGTTATGGAATACTCTTATCGTATAGCTCACGACTTTAAGTATTGTAATGGAGACAAGAAGCATATCCTTAAAGATATAGCTTATGATTATATTCCTAAAGAGCTACTTGACAGGCCTAAAGTGGGTTTTGGAGTGCCTCTTGATAAGTGGATGAGAGGACCTCTCCTTGAACAGCTTAAGACATATAGTAGCCCTGATTATCTCAAGAAGCAGGGAATATTTGATGCAAGCTACGTATCACACTTTATAGATAAGTATCTTACAGTTGGAGACGGAGGCCCTTCTTCAGGAGCTAATTACTCCAACATTACCTGGAGCTTTTTTGTATTCCAGCAGTGGTACGAGCACTTTATGAAGTAAAGAGCAGATGCTGGAAGCTTAATAATTGCATCAGCTTAGATATTAAAGACTTAGAAGACGATATTAACCTGAGATCATAACCCCGGAAAGGGAGCCTTTTGTATGGAACAACATAATAATAAAAAACATATAGCGATGTATATAGGCTCCCTTCAAAAAGGCGGAGCTGAGCATGTAATGGTCAACCTTGCGGAATATTTCTGGTCAAGGGGATATCATGTAACACTGGTAACAACTTATCTTTCACTTAATGAATATGAAGTACCTCATGCATCCTGGGAAGTTGTTAAGGATCCAAATGCTGTGTCAGATTCTGATATTGTAGATGCAATAGTTGCTTATAAGCAGGGACAAAAGTGTAAAGTGAATCTTCATGGTGGTATGAAGGGTGGTATAGACCGTATTTTTTCTGCTATAGATGATTCAGGACTTAGCAGGTTAGGTGCATTTAAGAAGCGTTTTGATACACTAAAGAATATATGGAAGGATATAAGACCTGATCTTATATTGTCATTTATAGGTAAGAATAACCTTATGGCTATAATGACAGCAAGGAGCCTTCATATACCTGTAGTAGTATCAGTAAGAGCCAAGTTCGAGATGGAATATCCGTCCAAAGCTATGAAACTTGCAATGAGATATACTTTCCCTAAGGCAGCAGGAGTCGTGCTTCAAAGCAGGGGCGCATCTATGCAGCTTCCTGAAAGTATTAAGAAAAAGACTGTTGTACTTCCAAATTCCATCAATCCGGATTTTATCAGAGATATGTATCGTGGTAAGAGGGATAAAACAATAGTAACAGTCGGAAGAATTGATGAGAACAAGAATCATAAGCTTATAATAGATGCTTTTAATAAGATAAGGAATGAGTATCCGGATTATGAGCTTCATATATATGGTGATGGACCTGACAGAGATAAACTCTTCAGATACGCAGGAGCTAAAGGCTTAAATGACAAAGTCATATTTGAAGGCAGTGTTACAGATGTAGCTGATAAGATACAAGCTTCCTCAATGTTCGTCCTTGCTTCGGATATGGAAGGAATGCCCAATGCTTTAATAGAAGCTATGAGTCTTGGAATTCCGTGTATCACTACAGACTGTATGTATGATACTTCAGAACTTGTTAAAGACAATATAAATGGTATAGTTATTCCTAAGGGCGATGTAGATGCTATGGCAGTTGCTATGAAGAAACTTATGGATGATCCTGAATATGCTTCAAAACTTGGAGATAGCGCATCCAGGATCAAAGAAGAAGTAGCCCCTGATGTAATAAACAGAAAATGGGAAGATTATTTCCAAAGCATTATGAGATGATCAAGTACAAAATTAAAACTATATTTAGAACAATATTAAAAACAATAAAAATAACAATATAAAACAGTATAAAAACAATATTATAAACGTGAACATGATGCAGGTATAATTTAAAACCTATGACACAAAAGGAAAACGACTATGTGCGGAATATGCGGATTACTGAATTATAAAGGCAATGCAAGAGCTGTTATAGCAGCAATGAATATACATATGAAGGACAGAGGCCCTAATGCTGATGGCATATGGATAAGCCAGGATGAAATGGCAGCCTTTGGCCACAGAAGACTCTCTATAAGAGACTTATCAGCGAATGGTTCTCAGCCTATGAAGTCTCACTCAGGCAGATACATGATGGTCTATAATGGTGAGATTTATAATGTTAACGTCCTTAAGGATAAGCTACTTAGCGATAATGTCTGCAAGGAAAGCGATTTTAGAGGAACCTCTGATACAGAAGTACTTCTTGAATATGCCGAGAGCTACGGCTTATATGATGCCCTTCGTATGAGCAAGGGAATGTTTGCTATAGGTCTTTATGATATTAAGACCGGAAGATTACAGCTTGCAAGAGACAGAGCAGGTGAGAAGCCTCTTTACTACGGCTTTATTAATCACGAAATATTTGGCTTTGCATCAGATGTAGGATGCTTTACAGAGATTCCTGAGTTTGATAAGAAGATAAATAGAAGTGTACTTCCGCTATATTTTAGCCATGGATATATTCCTGCTCCTTACAGTATCTATGAAGATATCTATAAACTGGAGCCCGGAACAATCCTTACAATAGATGATCCATATGGATACTTTAATCCTGTAGAAGATGGAGATCTTAAAGAGTACTATAAGGCTGATAAAGCAGGAAGAAGCTTTAATGCAACCAACTTCTTTGACGGACATACCTACAAGGAAGTATATGACGATATAGATGAGCTTTGCCAGGATACAGGCCATGCCTATACAGTATACTGGTCTATGAAGGAAGCTGCCATGTATGGCCAGAACAATATATTTAAAGGTTCTGAGCAGGAAGCAGCGGACGAGCTTGAAAGACTTATAAAGGATGCGGTCACAGGCCAGATGGTAGCGGATGTTCCGCTTGGAGCCTTTCTTTCTGCAGGAATAGATTCAAGTACCATAGTATCACTCATGCAGCAGGTAGCTCCCGGAAGAGTTAAGACCTTCACTATCGGAATGAATGAGCAGGGCTATAACGAAGCAGAGATAGCTAAAGAGATAGCTGGAATCCTCGGAACAGAGCATACAGAGATGTATATAGATGATACTGATGCCAAGAGAGTTATCCCTGATCTTGCAAATATGTTTGGTGAGCCATTTGCAGACAGTAGTCAGATTCCTACTTACCTTGTTAGCAAGATGACTCGTCAGCATGTAACAGTATCTTTGTCAGGAGATGCAGGAGATGAGCTCTTCTGCGGATATACTTCATACCGCTCTATAGAGAGAATCTGGGGCAAGATGGGAAGAGTTCCTTATCCTGTAAGGAAAGCTGTTTCAACAATAGTAAGTCCATTTGCAGGATTCAGTGATGTTGCTAAGATAAAGTCAGGACTTCTTGGAGCCCGTAATATAGCAGATCTTCACATGATCGAGTCTGATCCCTGGAAGTATGGAAGAAAGATTACTGATATAGACAAGAATCCTCAGGACGGAAGATGGAACAATAAGTTCCTCTATGCCGGCAATACGCTTAATAACTATTTGTCAGAAGTAAATCATGAGACAATGCTCATGGATATGACCATGTATCATCCTGATGACATACTTACTAAGGTCGACAGGACCGCTATGGCAGTATCCCTTGAAACCCGTGTGCCGCTTCTTGACAGAGACATAATAGAATTCGCCTGGACACTTCCAACTTCTTATCTTCGTGATGATAAGGTTGGTAAGAAGGTTCTTAGAAATGTGCTCTACAGATATGTTCCAAAGGAACTTATGGACAGACCTAAGAAGGGCTTTTCAATTCCGATTGATAAGTGGCTCAAAGAGCCTGAACTTAGGTCCTGGGCTGAAGATCTTATCAGAAGGACCAAGATAAGAAGACAGGGATATCTTAATGCAGATGCTGTTCACAAGATCTGGGAAGATTTTATGAATGGCGGAGAATGGAAGCCGCAGATATGGTACATACTCATGTTCCAGCAGTGGCTTGAGGATAATGAAATTTAAGTTTTGATCACTAATTATAGTATAAATATGAGGACAAGGATGATCATTATAAAACTTCAGGGAGGACTTGGTAATCAGCTCTTCTTGTATGGCTTATATAAGAATTTGAAGCGCTCTAATAATGTCGTTAAGATGGACATAGTAAGCGGCTTTGAACAAGATGAGCTCAGGATTCCATGTCTTGATAGTTTAGGCCTTAAATTTGAAATTGCTACAAATGAAGAAGTTACGGATATAAGAGATTCTTATATGGATCTTTTTAGCCGTATCAGAAGGAAAATCTTTGGTCGTAAGACGCATGACTATTATGAACCCTCAGATGGCAATTACGATCCTGAAGTATGTAAACTTACAAGAGCATATCTTAATGGCTATTTCCAGTCAGAGAAGTATTTTGGAGATGATGAGGCAATTAAGGAATTAAAAAGAGAAATACTTCAAAATAAAGATAAGATCATATCATCCTCTGAGAGATTTAAGAATCTGTATAGGCAGATGCAAGAAACAGAATCTGTAAGCCTTCATATAAGACGAGGGGATTATTTAAAACCCGGAATAGAAGAAACTTATGGCGGCATATGTACGGATGAGTATTATGAAAAGGCTTTATCTATGGTCAGAGATAAATATCCTGA
>NZ_JAILQF010000077.1 GCF_024699075.1 Butyrivibrio sp. | reverse complement strand
ATTAAGATGCACGAAAGAATATATGTATGCCACACCTTTTATCATGTATATGTGGCATGTCTTAAGGAATTTCATATTTTACATAAAACAGGCCTTGAGGGATCAACCGCGTCTTATGGAAGCGGCGCAGCAGGCCGCGCTACTTTAGTACTTTCAAAGATGTCCAACAAGTTTGGCTCTATGGTTCAAAGGGCCAGGGAATGCGGACTTTTTGAGGAAGTAATAGAGTATGATGAAAAAGAAGATACTTTTTTCCCAGAGTTAAAGCCCTTAAGGACTAATACAGGAAGTCTTGTTAAGAACATGATCAACAGGATTAAGTTCTGCAAGAGATTTGGTCAGCTTCAGGAAAAATTCATTCCGGTTGATTTCAAGAAATACAAGGATATCTACGTATTTTGCGACTCGGACCCTATTGGATATTATCTCAATTATAAGCATATATATTATCATGCGCTTGAAGACGGCCTTAACTGTATCAAATACGGCGATACTGCAAGATATGACAATAACGGACACTTCAAATTCAAGGCTTTTATGAGCTCTTTGGGTCTTATCTTCATCCAGAACGGATATGGTAAGTACTGCCTTGATATGGAAGTTAATGATATATCAATTTTGGATTATCCATGTAAAAAGTATATAGAGCTTTCGAGACAAAGCCTTACGGATGAACTTCAAAAGGCTGATAAAGAGCTGATGTTAAAACTCTTTATTGAAAATATGGATGAACTTAAAAAGCAGCTTGATGAAGGTAAAGACAGGCCAAGGGTACTTATACTTTCAGAGCCACTTTGCGAACTGCCTGTAAGAAAGCAGATTTTCACAGATCTTGTTAATGAATACAGCAAAGTTGACGGCCAGGATGCTATCGTTATGATCAAGCAGCATCCAAGAGATTATCTTGATTATAATGAGATATTTAAGGATATCATCATCTTGTCGGGTAACTTCCCTATGGAGATGCTCAACTTCATAGAGGGCCTTAGATTTAACAAGCTGGTATCTGTCTACACAGTTGTCGATTCGATAAAGTTCGTTGATGAGAAGATATTCCTTGGTGATGACTTTATGGATAAATATGAAGCACCTGAGATCCACAGAATCAATGAGCAGATCAAGGACTAATAAGTAATAAATATGATATTTACTATAAAACTTTTTTACAGGAGGACTATAGATATGCCCCAAAATTACGTTCTTTCAGTTGTAATTCCGTGCTATAACGAGAAAGAGAACATTATTAAGATTGTTGAAAGGGTACGTAAGGCACCCGTTGAAAATATAGAGATCATCATAGTTGATGACATGAGTACAGATGGTACCAGAGATATCCTTGAAAAGGATGTTAAACCCCTTGTTAGTAAGGTGATCTATCATGATGTAAATCAAGGTAAGGGCGGAGCTTTAAAAACAGGCTTTGCACATGCAACAGGTGATTATGTGATCATTCAGGATGCAGACCAGGAGTATGATCCGCAGGAATATCCCAAGGTTCTTCAGCCAATTCTTAACGGCGATGCGCAGGTATGCTATGGTTCAAGATTCCTTGCTGGAGTATCCAAGGGCTACAGAGCTAACCAGATGGCCAATAAGTTTCTGACCATGCTTTCAAATATTTTCACACATCAAAAGCTTACTGATATGGAGACCTGCTATAAGTGCTTTAAACGTGAGATAATTCAGAGCATCAATATTGAGGAAAAGAGATTTGGATTTGAACCTGAAATAACAGAAAAGCTTTCCAATAGAGGAATCAGGATTGCTGAAGTTGCAATTTCTTATGATCCAAGAACCAATGAAGAAGGCAAGAAGATAGGCTTCAAAGACGGACTCAGAGCGATATATTGTATCTGGCAGTACAGAAATAAACAGTAAGACTGGATATTTTGAGATAATATGCATATGCAAACAGGAGACCATAATAATATAAGAAAAGATAATATTGAGTCTGGATACGATACTGATAATAATATTGGTAGTGAAGATGGCGAAGCTATGAATATGTCAGGCAGAGAAGATATTAAAAAGACAGGTAGTGAAGTTGTAAATATTTCAGGAAAAGAAGCTGATCACAAGAATTCAGGTAAAGCTTCCAAAAAGATACTGGGAACATTTGCAGGTACTGCGGTCTTATTGCTTCTTATTATCTCGCTGCTTGTGGTTACGATCGATCCATTTTTTCACTATCACAG
>NZ_JAILQF010000017.1 GCF_024699075.1 Butyrivibrio sp. | reverse complement strand
TCCATACGTAACCTCCTAAATTTGCGTGATCGGGATGTGTTTCGCGGCCACGAAACAACACCCTTTTTGATCAATAGGCCGCGAAGCGGCCGCAAATTTTAGGGGATATGTCAAGCGTTTTTTGAATATTTATTTAATGATTTTAGGATAATAAAAAAGCCGTAAAGCTAGTATTTATCTAACTTTACAGCTTAAGTAGACCACATTGGAACCTGGTACTATTAATTAGTTAAAGCGATCAGCTACAGCCTTATAAAGGGCTGTAGCTTTTTCTTTTGGGAAAAGAGCTTTCGCCTTGTTAATAACTCTTTTTCCGCCGATAAAATATAAGAAACCTTGTATTATGCTGTAGATTGTAAATCCTCCGAAGAGCTTCTGATGATAAGTATGAAGAGTTCTATGACTACGAGAATGTATACGAGGACGAAGATGAGGCTTATGATGACGCGGAGGAATATTGGGAGGATTATTAAGGTAAAACAATTTTACGGTTAAAAAACAATAAAAGAGCTTAAAATAATTGAGCACACAACTAATATAGATGGTGCACAATTATTCGACAAAAATCCAGTCATATAATAAGTAAATAGTTTGTTATAAATATACGATATAACATACGTATTGAATTTTTTAAGCATATTAAATATTTTGGAAAATTTCAAAAAAATGAATATAGATAGACAGAATGTGTCTTTCTTAATCAGTATAATATGCGTAATAGGAGATACCATAATGAAAGCGTTAAATAGCGACAAGATACAAAGAGTTCTTCAGTTATATGCAAAATTATCTGATGGATATGTAATAAATAAGTTTGAAGAAGCGCAGAACTATGGTGTAAACGAAAGAAGCATTCAAAGAGATATAGATGATATTAGGAGTTTTTTAGATGAAGATGCTGAAAGAACTGGAATTAGTAATTCTATTGTATATGATAGGTTTGAAAAAGGTTACCGTTTGGAAACTTTATATAGAATTAGATTGACTAATAGCGAAGTTTTAGCAATATGTAAAATTCTTCTTGATAGTAGAGCATTTATAAAAGAAGAAATGATCGGGATGCTTGACAAGTTAATAACATGCTGTGTTCCCAAGAGTAATCAGAACTTGGTTCAAGAACTGATACGTAACGAGGAATTTCATTATGTGGAGCCTAAGCATAAGACAGTATTTATAGATCGGCTATGGGATATTGGGCAGGCTATAAGAAATTCACAATACGTCGAAATTAAATATCAAGGTGTTCAAGGTAGTACTGCTAAAACGAGAAAATTAAAGCCAGTAGCAATCATGTTTTCTGAATACTATTTTTATATGGCTGCATTTATTGAGGATAAGGAAGTTCGGAATAATTTTAGAATACTTGAAGATGCGTTTCCCACGATATACAGGGTGGATAGAATACAAGGCCTAAAGAATCTTGATGAACACTTCAAGATACCGTATAAAGACCGCTTTGAAGAAGGAGAATTTAGAAAAAGGATACAATTTATGTATGGAGGAAAGCTTCGGAAAGTAAAATTCCAGTATTCCGGTTTCTCAGTTGAGGCTGTATTGGATCGGTTACCCACTGCTAAGATTTTATCCGAAGACAAAGGAATTTATACTATATCTGCTGAAGTTTTTGGTGATGGAATAGATATGTGGTTGCGTAGTCAGGGAGATTACGTAAAGACAATATAATACAGGAGGTCTAATAAATGATTTCAAAAGATTATAAGCAGAACAAAAAACAGGTATTAGCGCTATACGATGAATACGTCAAAGTAAGTGAAAAAAATGGAAAGAAATTAGATGCTAGTATCCGAGAACAGGCAGAAAGAATCCGTAATGAGATTTTTAACCTAATGATTCTAGGTGAGGCAAAGAGTGGTAAATCAACATTTATTAACGCTTATCTGGGAAAAGAAGTTGTTCCGATGGATGTAAGACAGTGTACGAGCGCTATAATCAAGATTCATCGAGGAAATAAATTTGAATTAGTTGCCAAATCCGCCGCGGGTGGGAAAACTACCATTAAAGGATATGAAGAAATAAGAGATTTCTTGAAGAGTCATGCTGCTATTTCTGACAAATATAGGAATATACCTATCACGACAATTAACAATGAGCTTCTGATCAAGTATAAGGGAAAAAAGATTCCTACTCAGATTATGTCTTCATTCCTTGAAGAAGAAGCTAAGGACAATATTTTTAACATGAACATTGATGAGTACAACAAACTCATCCGAGAGTATGTTGCTGAAAATTCTGCTAATTGGGGAAAGCTTATTACAGAGATTGATATTATATATCCACTTCCCGAAGAGATGCAGGGAATAACAATAATAGATAGCCCTGGAGTAGGAGCTGGGGGAAATGTTGGAAGAATAGCTGAGGATTATATTTCCCATGCTAACGCTATTATTTTTGTGAAATCGTTGAGTGGACAGGCACTTGAATCTTCTTCCTTCATGAATTTCCTGCGTAATAACTGTACCAATAGAAAAAAAGAATCATTGTTTTTGGTTCTGACAGGAAAATCAAATCTGCAAGGTTCGGAATTTGCCAGTCTGAGAGAACAGGCAATAGAAATGTACAAAAATGATATAAAGCCAGAAAAAATCATTTGTGTAGATAGTAAGATTCAGCTGTTTTTGAACAAGTGTAGAGAACTTGGAACTGAAGAAAAAATTGATGAATATTTTGATAAGTTGGATGAAGCAGGTGATGATTTCGATCCTGCAAGTAAAAGATGGTTAAAGTCCAAGGGGGATATTGCAAAATTTGAAGATTCAATGGAGGAATTATCGAATTTTAATAGCGTTCAAGCTACTATCGAAAAATTCGCAAGGGTTGCCAATTATCTACAACTTATAGAGTTTTTGGAAAATTTAGAGAAGGAATGTATTAGGTATAAGGGAATATATTCAGAAGCTTTAAAAGTTGCTGAGGAAAATGTAGATGATCCGGTTGCGTTGGAAGATCGTATTCATGAAAAGGAAAACGAAATTGATGAGGTATATACAAAAATAACGCAGGGGATCATGGAGATTTACAAGAAGTACACTGATAATATCAATGGCGAAGGTGTTATCATAAATGAGTCACAAAAAAAACAGGAAGAATATGAGGAACAGCTAGATAATTTTCGCCAGCTCCCAGAAAGTCAAATAACTGATACAACATTCAGTTCTATGAAAAAAATGACATTAGATGCCATAGATGATACAAAGGATTTTCGTCGGGAGATGGCCAACAGAGTAATTGAAGACTGCAATAAGAAACTGATTCAATATACTGATGACCCATCTAAAATCCCTGCAGAGGCATATACTCCTAATTTTACAGAGACCGATTTTGACTCCATTGACGATGATGCTAGGGAACAGACATCTGGATACGATAAAGTAGAGCATGGTTTGACGTTTAAATCTGTTGAAAGGGTTCCATATCATCATCTGAAAGAACACGTTAAGCTTGTGGCTAATAGTATTCATAAGCGTCTTAATGAGGACATTGTCCCTAAAATGACAGATAATGTCGTAAATTATGTTACAAAGTGTAGAGAAACTTATACCGAAAAGCTGACTGATCATAAGATTGAGTTGGAAGCAGAATATCAGAAATTATTGGAAGATCGCGACAGCAACGAAAAGAGAAGGGCAAATGTTGATGAACTGAAGGAAAAGGTAGCTACAGTAGAAATGCAATTGCAGGGCGTAACAAGCCTTAAGGAGGAATTGAGAAATTATGTTGGAGAATAATGATAGGGAAAAAATCCAAGAATATGTAGAAAAGATTCTTAAGTCTATTTATTCCAGCGTTAAGAAGAATATCGAAAGTGGTATGTCTAATCAAGATGTAATCGAAAGTGCGGTTAATTTGACTGTAAACAAATTGACGCCGGAAAGCAAAATGGTTTTATCAAGTGTTTATAACATGTTGATGGAAAATACGCTGAAGAAGCCTTTATATCAGAATGCACAAAATAAAGCGGCATTCTATTCAAGAGATATTTTGAAGGATCTGAATACAAAGTTTTCTTTTGAGGTTCCGGCTCACATAGATTATGAAGAAAGTAAATCACTTATTAACAAATGGACCGTAGCAGGAGCTATTTGTGTTGGTGGCGGAGTTGTAAGTATTACAATGAAAAATGCTATCCCTATTGTAATAGCAGTAATTATAGCAGGTGTCATGTTGTATTTGTTACGAGATAAACCTTCTGCTGGAAATAAGCAGGACATTAGCACTTTGATAAAAGAATATTTGAAAAATGTTAAAGCAACATTAATGTCTTGGGTTGATGAGATATCAGCTTATTATGACGAAGAAGTAAAGGAACTGGAGAAGGGGATGATTTAATGGCAAATTTTCCGGCTGAACAGAATAATGGAGAAAATTTAATGACGCAGTTTAAAGAAGACTCGAAGAATATTGGTCTTTATGCTGCCGATTTTATAACGAGTTATTTTCCTGCTTACGGTGTAACTAATGAGATGGCAGTAGCTACTCCAATGGAAAAATCATTGGATCTTCTAAATACTTTTACATTTTACAGGATATGTGAAGTAACCACCTATGATGTGGATAATCAATTTGTGTATTTCTCGGAGAAATTAAAAAAGCTGTTTACAACAGCATATGCCATAAAGCAAGAAGTGTGTTATGGGATAGTTAGTTATTCGGGAAAAACATCCTTAGTGTTAGGGGTTCAGCCCAAGTCTTCTGATGAGACAATAAAGGTTATTATAGAAGGCTTGTTGCCAGGCGTGAAAATCTGTAAATACGAAGAAAGATTCACTAATTCTACCGATAAAGATGGAAATGATAATAATAGATATGTTGGTTGCATTAGTGGTGTACCTGCGCTCAAAATAGATGGCGAATATCAGCCCAAAGACTTGTCATCGCTTATGAGAAGCCTCAACGGCCAAAACTACACAATTATGGTGTTGTGCAAGCCCATTGAAGAGCTTGAAATACAAGAAAAAATCAATAAAGCAATTGACATTCAGGATAAATGTTTTGCAATTTCAAAGAGGACAGTATCTCTTCAAAAGGGAACATCTGAGGGAAATACGCATACAGATAGCTTTAATGAAACTAATGGAGAAAACACAAGTAAACAAAAAGGTATGAATGTATCCGGAGCGCTTCCGCTTGCAGCTGCCGGAGCTGCTATCGGATCAGTAGTTCCTGGAGTAGGAACATTAGTTGGGGCAATTGGAGGTGGCTTGATTGGACTGTTTGTTGGCAAGCAACTGGGCTTTAATTCGAGCAAAACCAAAGGAACCACCCATAGTATTTCTCAAGGGTATAGCGACGCTGTGACGAAGACAATAAGCAGCAGTGAATCTATATCAGCTGATATACAAAATGGTTTTGCTGTTGAGTTGATGAAAATGGCCGAGTCTATGGTAGAACGCCTTAAAGTTGGACGAAGCATTGGTATGTGGAACTCTGTTGTTACATATTCGTCAGACAACAAAATGGCTAGCGAGATCATAAAGGGAAGCCTTTATAGTGAAATGGCATCTGGAGTACCGGAAGTTTTACCGCCAGTTGTTTTCTCATATGAGGATACTTGTAAAGGAAAGAATAAGCCCACAGATAAAATCCATACGGAGCAACTGATGATCCCCAAAGGATTTTTCAAAGGTAGTTGTGAAAGTCCGTTAATGAGTTTAGTTACCTCTGAGGAATTATGCGGAATATGTACTATCCCGACTGATAGAACTGTTGGCTTCGAAGTAAAAGAAGAAAAAGGTTACTCTCTTAATTCAGAATTCTCATCGACCGATCGTGCAATTGGAAAGGTATGTGAGTACGATAGACCGCTTGATAATGTTGATTTTGGTTTTGATGATGAAGACCTTAATAAGCATACTTTTGTTTGTGGAATGACCGGAGGAGGAAAAACAAATTCTGTAAAGGCATTGCTGTTAGGACTCGACAAACCGTTTATGGTAATCGAACCAGCTAAGCGCGAGTACAGGAATATAAAGAAGGAAATAGATGTTTATACACTGGGAAGACCGGAGATTAAATGCATAAAACTTAATCCGTTTTATATTTTGCCTGGAATTAATCCACAACAGCATATTGATATGCTTAAGGATTTGTTTAGCGCTTCATTTGCGTTTTATGGACCGATGCCATATATTGTCGAAAAGTGTCTGTATAGAATATATGAAAGGAAAGGATGGAATCTGACCCTAGGTTTTCATCCTGAATTGGTTAATACAAAAAGTCAGGACGAGTTTTTCAGCCAAGATATTATTCAGAGACAATATGGCGTGAAAGCTCATAAGTTCTTATTCCCGACCATGCAAGATCTTAAAGACGAAGTGGATTATTACATAGAAAACGAGATGACGTATGAGGGGGAAGTTAAAGGAAACATACGTGGTGCCATAAAAGCTAGAATTGATAGTCTTTGTGTTGGAACAAAAGGCTTTATGTTCAATACGCACGAGACTACAGATTTTGATGCTTTGCTTAAAAAGAATGTTGTGCTTGAATTGGAGGGATTGGCAGATGATGCGGATAAAGCGTTTACCCTCGGACTTTTAATTATATATGTTAATGAGTATAGGCAAGTAAAGCAAGCGGTGGATTCTTCAAAGGGCTTAAAGCACATATTAGTAATTGAGGAAGCGCATCGATTGCTGAAAAATGTATCTACCGAAAGCAATGAAGATATTGGTAATCCTAAGGGGAAGGCGGTTGAGCATTTTACGAATATGCTGGCCGAGATGAGATCATACGGGCAGGGCGTAATCGTTGCGGAGCAAATACCGACAAAGCTAGCACCAGATGTAATCAAAAATTCGTCAAATAAGATTATTCATAGAATAGTTGCTAGAGATGATCAGGATGCAATTGCAAATACAATAGGTGTATATCCTGATGATACCATATATTTGGGAAATCTAAAAACGGGATATGCTCTGTGCCATAAAGAAGGGATGGTTCAGCCCGTAATTGTTAAAATTTCAGAGGTTGAATCTGACAATGTTCTCGATAAGAAACTCTATGATAGTGATCTTGAAAACAAAATGTTTTCGATTAATAAGAGCATTATTGAGAATAACTTATCTAAGGAAATATCTGTGTGGGCCATCAAAGCATTTGTCAGCTTAATGGTTGGAATTGACAAAGATAACCTGTATTTGGGTTTGGAAAAGGCAGTTGAGCAGATAAGTCATAAAGCATCCATTAGAACAATTATATTCATCCCAAGAGTTGATAAGAGAAAAGGCATAATTGAGTGCATATCTGATGAGATAATTTCGCTAATGGCATCAGGGGTGTTTTCTATAAACGATCTTCCGGATGATGAGTTTGTAACATTATTGAATGAATGTATATCTGTTCCGACAGAAGACAGGTTAAAGAGTATAGGAGAACAGTTAGAAAAATACTACAGAAAGAATCCGTATAAAAAGGCTGTTGAAACAATTGCGGGTTTGACCTCTACTGAATTCTTGACCGGCTTTGATATCACTAATTTTATAAAAGATTTTCTGATAGCAGAGAACGGCACGTTCGTCGATGATGTAAAAAAATATCTGGAAGGGAAGGTGATTTAATGGCTGTATTAGAAGTGATTTCTTCTGTTGCAGATAAATCTGTCGCTGCTGTAGTCGAAGGGGCAAAAAAGGGCGCAGAAGTAATCAAGAATCTTTCAGACGAGGAAATGAAAGAGATTGCAAAACAAAAGATAGAGGATATTAAAACATCCGGTGATGCTGTTATGAGCAAGCTTGACGATATCAAGAATTTGACTCCAGAACAGTTGCAAGAGAAGTTTAATGAAGTTATAGATGAAAAAAAAGCTGAAAAAACATCCGATATCAGTGAAACTGAGGAGAAATCAGAAGGCTTAACTGATGAAGAAAAAGCTAAAATCAAAGAGAAAACAGGATGGTCTGATGAAATAATCAATGCCATTGGCACAATGGAAGAATATGAGATATATAAAAAAGCAGGACTTGTTGAGGTAGATATAAATGGTAAGAAATGCTTAATTCGAACTGACATTGACTGGAATCAAAAGGATGCAATGGGACGAACAAACAGAGAACGAGCAGAGCAAGGATTATCTCCAATCAACAAGGACGGGAAGGTTATAGAACTGCATCATATCGGACAACACTCGGATAGCCCGCTGGCTGAATTGACAACGGAAGAACATCGAGGAAAGGGCAATGATACGATTCTTCACAATAAGGCGAAGGAATCTGAAATCGACAGACAGGCATTTACTAAGGAACGTAATGACCATTGGGGAGCAAGAGCGAACGAAGGAGGTAGTCAGTAATGAGTATAATTGATGAAATTAAAAAAATACCAAAACTTTATCATGCTAAGGGATGTTCTATAAGTCAGATAAAGGATGCTCAAAAATCGTTGGGTATCACTTTTCCTGATGAATATATCGATTATGTTAAGGAGTATGGTGCAATAAGCTTTTATGGAACAGAATGGATGGGACTCAATGTTGATGGGTATTTAAACGTGGTTGAAGCAACAAAGCAAGAGCGTGAGATAAATGATTCTTTTCCAATAGATTGCTTCGTTATCGAGAATTTGGGAACAGATGGAATTATAGTCATTGTAGATGAAAATGGGATTGTTTATAGTTTTCATAGCTCAAAAAAAGAAAAAATATGTAATTCTCTAGTAGAGTATCTGCAATTGTGCTTGGAACGGAACAATTAGTAACAAATGAACAGATTATATTAATTGCAAGGAGGATAATATTATAAATATGATTACTAGAAATGTGAAATATAGTAAAGACGATGCAAATATTTCTGAAATTGATAGCTTTCTTGATTCTTATTACGATACGATTGGAAGAGCTTATGCATGTAAAGCTGTAAAAGATATTAATAATGGGAAAAAATACTCTTCATCGAATCCATTGGATAGGCAGAGTAATTTGGCAGATTCAATGAATAATATGAAATCTATTGCATTATATTTGGCAGAGGCTCCAGATAATCCTAGACATCAACTAAGAGTCGATTATCTCTCAAATAAATTTATTAGAGCGCTTAATGATGCATGTGAGAGTTTTAATTTGCCTAACTACGTTGTTGTTGAAGGAGATGACCTTGAGAATGACCGTATAATAGTTTTTGATAAACCGGATTACTCTGATTGCGACTCGGAAGATAAAGAATTTTATGAATCAATGGATGAGTATAGTTATGAAGCGTGGAAAGCAGGAAATCCTCGATATGACGAAGGCTTTAGCGATGATTATGATTTTAATTGTGAGCAACTCGAAGATGAGCATGATATTGTAGTGGAATATAAGAAAAGAGGAATTGATCCTTTCGAATTTTGCTTTTCTCCTGAAACAGAGTCAACTAGAGTTGGACGATATTCTTATGCTACAAGAGGATTGAGATAAACATAAAAATGATAATAATCTCTACATAATCACATAAAATTACTTGTGAATTATTAATGGATATGTATGTTGAAATGAATGTCAAGGAAAGCTGGTGAAGGAGCTTTTTATGGATAATTATACTTTTGACAATTCATCCCTCAATTTCTCAGATGTCATGGAAATGATCAGTGAGCAACCAGGTAACAGTTCTCATGGCGAACAGTATGATATTGTCTCCAAAGTGGCGTATTTATTAGGAATCAATAAAAGAATATTTGAGAACGAGAATGAACCACCTAAAATTGAAGTATATAAAAAGCTGGAACTTGATAAGCAGGCTCGCATCGTAAGGAATCTTTGTATCCTTAGAACACAGATGGAGCATAACTTTCTTAAGATATGTCAGGGAATACAGCAAGAAGGTAGAAGTATTTTAGGAATGCCTGAGTATATGCCTACTAGTGCTATGCAGACACTTTCTGATGATGGAGTTGATATATATGTTCATCTGAAGGATCCTACTCCATATCTTGTAAATCTTAATAAGAACATTAAAAGCAGAATTAACAATTGTCGTAATCTGTTTCCTGAATGGATCAATTGGGACTATCTGTCAGAAATTTTTATTATGCCAGATGGTCTTACAGAAGAAGGAACTAAGAAAGCAGCAGCCTTCTACTATGAAAACATGAACTATTATCCATACAAGCAGTACCTTAACTGGCCTGCGCAGGATGAAGGTAATATTCTGCTTAATGATAAGAAGTTCGTCACATTATTGTATAGATGGAATAATGATGAATTCCAGAATCTAAGCTTTGTATCTGATGTAAGTGACAGAACCAAAGCTAATATATACACGTTTATAGAAAATAGTGATAAATGCGTATTTATAGTTGATTGTGAAAACTCAGATCCATATAGCCTTTGTGCAGCAATAAGGAATTTGGAGCCTGAACGTCTGCAAAAGATCGAAAAAGTTATCTTGTTTGATGATATTCATGCGGCTTCAGCCTGGGAACTTCTTGAATCATATATTAGTATACCTGTTGAATACATAATGATAGAGCGCCTAAAAGATAATAAATCACTTGCGGATGTTAAGGTGGCAGCAAGAACATGCAAGGAGTTCTATACCAATAATGTTGATTCATTTGTTCTGGTATCGAGTGATTCGGACTATTGGGGACTTATGGAAGAGCTTCCGGATGCTAAGTTTCTTGTCATGGTTGAGCATGATAAGGTCAGCTATGCTCTAAAAGAGACGCTTATCAAGAATGATATTTTCTACTGTTATATAGATAGCTTTTATGCTGGTGGTGCAGAAGATATCAAAAATGATGCAATACAAAAAGAACTTGCCAGATCTATAAGGGCATCATTGGAACTGAATCTTAATGATCTTATGGAAGAAGTTCTGGATAGAACAAGAATCCATATGACTGATGCAGAAATCGAAAGCTTTATAAAGAGAAAAATCAAGAATCAGCTTGAAATAGAAATTGGTGATGATGGGGATGTTGAGCTAAGTTATAGAATTCGCAAATGAAGTAATAGAAATGATTAAAATTATTCTTATACTCTGATCCAATTTACTACCATTTTGTCTTATGCACGTGATTAAAAACCTAATAATATGAGGTGTCCATATGTCAGAACCGTTATTACCTGGACTTTACGAACAGGTTATAAATGCAAAGCTTCAAAATCAGCTTCAATCATCACCTGAAGATACAAAGCTTGTAGCTAAGATAGACCAAGCTGAATCGTCCGCTGTTTTAACTCAGTATGTTGCGGAAGTACTTCAAAAAGCTCTTGATCGTTTGACTGAAAATGGGGACATAGAGCCCAAAATATCACTGGTCAACAAATTGGTAGATCTTATATCAAGAAGCGACAATCTTTCTGATATAAAGGATATGCAAGTAACAGCTAGTGCGGAGCAGCTTCTGGCACTTCTTTCTGAAACAGATCCAATGTACAAGCTTGGTCAGAAGAAAGCCAAGGATATAGTGCGCCCTGACACCTCTATAGCTCATAGTAGCTTGTTCACAGGAGCAGTTCATGAACCGCAGATGTACACTGAGCTTAAGAAAGAGATGGAGAGTGCTGATCGCATAGACATGCTTGTATCTTTTATAAAGTGGAGCGGTCTAAGACTTCTATTCGATGAGCTGAAAGCCTTTGTTCAAAAAGGCGGAGAGCTTAGAATCATAACAACTTCATACATGGGCGCAACAGATATTAAGGCTATAGATGAGCTAAGTAAACTCCCTAATACTACTGTTCGCATCTCTTATGATACCAAACGTACCAGATTACATGCTAAGGCATATGTATTCTACAGAAAGACTGGTTTTACCACAGCTTATGTAGGCTCTTCTAACATGTCTAATGTTGCTATGTCCAGTGGTCTTGAGTGGAATATAAAAGTTACTAGCAAAGACATGGCGCCCACAATAAAGAAAATAGCTGCAACCTTTGATAGTTATTACAATTCTCCAAACTTTGAACCATATACAGCAGATAGTTATGATAAGCTCAAAAAGGCTCTATATCAGGAAAGGTATGGAGATAATACCTCCAATTTCAGCTATATAGTAGATGTTAATCCATATCCATATCAGCAGGAGATCCTTGACAGACTTGATGCTGAGAGGATCATAAGAGGTAGGAACAAGAATCTTATAGTAGCTGCAACCGGAACAGGCAAGACACTTATTGCAGCATTCGACTACAGAAGATACTGTAAGAATAATCCGGGAGAGCCTAATAAGCTCTTGTTTGTAGTACATAGAGAAGAAATCTTAAGGCAAAGCAGGGAAGTATTTAGAGCAGTACTTAAGGACCCTAACTTTGGTGAGATGTATGTTGGAGGCGAGAAACCTTCAAACCTTGATCACCTATTTGTATCAATACAGACTGTTGCTTCTCAAAAGCTTTATGAACTGTTACCAGCAGATTATTATGACTTCATAGTTGTAGATGAGTTCCATCATGCAGCAGCACCTACATATCAGGGATTATTGAGTTCCTTTACGCCTAAAATACTATTAGGTCTAACAGCTACTCCTGAACGAATGGATGGCAAGAATATCTTTGACTATTTTGATGGCAAAATTGCTGCGGAAATAAGACTGCCCGAAGCTATCGAAAGAAAGCTTCTGTGTCCATTCCAGTATTTTGGCGTATCTGACGATACAGATCTGTCAGATGTAAGATGGGTACGCGGCGGCTATGATAAGGCTCAGCTTAGTAATCTGTATTCTATGAATAGGACTATTGCAGAAAGAAGAGCTAATCATATTATCAATTCTATAGGAAAGTATGTTACTGATATAAATAGTGTTCATGGACTTGGCTTCTGCGTATCTATAGAGCATGCACAGTTTATGAGTGATTACTTCAATGAAAAAGGTATACCTTCTATTGCTCTTACATCAAGCTCTTCAGAAGATGAAAGGAAGAGCGCTAAGAGTAAGCTACTATCAGGTGAGATCAAGTTCATATTTGTAGTAGATCTTTATAACGAAGGTATAGATATACCAGAAGTAGAGACAGTTCTATTCCTAAGACCAACAGAGTCACTTACAATCTTCTTACAGCAGCTAGGAAGAGGATTGCGTCTCTCTGATGGAAAAGAGTGCCTTACCGTCCTTGACTTCATCGGTCAGGCCAATAAAAAGTATAATTTTGAAGATAAGTTTGCGGCCCTTCTTGCAAATACAAATCATAGTCTTCAATATGAGATAAAGCATGGATTTACAGCTCTTCCTAAAGGCTGCTATATACAGCTTGAGAAGAAAGCTGAGCAAGTTGTACTGGGCAATATCAGACAATCCTTCGATAGCAGGGTGGGATTGATTTCAAGAATTGAGACATTTGAAGAAGATAGCGGGCTTAAGCTTACACTTAAGAACTTCCTGAATTATTATCACCTTAATGCTAACTGCATCTATGCTAAATACTCATTCGCAAGATTATGTGTAGATGCTGGAGTAAGAGAGGATTTCGAAGAGAGAATAGAAGAAAAGCTTACAAAAGCTTTCTCTAAGTTTATAGCTGTTGATTCCTATAGATGGATCAATTTCCTCATAAAGACATTGCCGCATATAAGAGATATAAATATCAGTGCGCTTCCAGATATAGAGAAGCGTATGTTACAGATGTTCTATGTCACTGTATGGCAAAACTGTGCTACTAACTGGAACGATCCTGAAGTAAAACAGAACCTCTCAGATCTTTGTGATAGCAAGAATATGCTCGGAGAGCTACTTGAAATACTTAATTATAACCTTGAGAAAATAGATATAGTGGGCAGTGAAATAGATCTTGGATTTGATTGCCCTCTGGAGCTTCATTGCACTTATACAAGAGATCAGATTCTTGTTGCTATGGATTTTATGAAGCCGGGAACTGTGCGTGAAGGTACGAAATGGCTTGAAGATAAGAAGCTTGACGTATTCTTTATAACTCTCAACAAGTCTGATAAAGACTATTCGCCAACTACCATGTACAATGACTATTCTATCAATGAAGAATTCTTCCATTGGCAGAGTCAGAGTACAACATCTGATACATCTGTAACAGGCCAAAGATATATTAATCATGTACGGATGGGAAGCAAGGTCCTTCTATTTGTAAGAGAGTTCAAGAAAGATATGGTAGGCGCTGCGCCTTATACGTATCTTGGTACTGCAAATTATGTAAGTCATTATGGATCTAGGCCCATGAGTATTACCTGGCATTTGGAACATGCTATACCGGCGAAGTATATCAAGAAGACCAGTAAGCTTGATGTGGGATGAGCTCTGAACTTATATTTTGGAAAAGAGATATAGAGCAGATTTTGGCTACAGCCTGATTGATTATACCTGCGGGCTGTAGCTTTTATTTTGGGAACGAGCTATAGCGGACTTACTATGGCTAGTTGATTTATAGTTGAAAAAAAGAATAAGTGTGATATAATCATAAAAATGGTAATAAAAACACGTAATTGTATCAAAAATGATAATATGAACTTTCATTTGCTTTTCAATGAAAGGAGCCAAGATATGAGTAAACCTAATGATTATAATCATCCATTTGGAATGGAAAAATATGATGGCGGAAATGATCGCTGGGATTTCAACAATGACGGCAATATGAGCTTGTTTGAGGAAAACTCCAGATTCGCTTATGATCAGGTGCTTAAACAGAATATGTTTGGGGATGAGAATGGAGAGTCATCGGATAAATGGTCATCATAGACAATTCTGGCACATATTGAGCTATATAGTAACTTGGGGAGGAGCGGTAGCTCCTCCTTTTTGACCTTTTTATGAAAAAGCCCTGACTTAATGAGGAAACATGTATGAGTGATAACAATAATAAGAAATACGGCGATAGCGATGATGACAGATACTTCTACCAGCATTATCAAAACAAAGATTATTATTCAGATAATGACAATTTTGCACAGTTCAGGATGAAGGTGGATATTTTCTTGTGGCTGTTGATGGTAGTGCTGCTAATTATATTTTAGTTTATGGATTGAGGCATAAATTATTTGGTTTTCTTGTTAATTGTACGGAACAGGATTTACCAGAATTCTTTTGAACAGCTCTGGATAGGGCTGTTTTTTATTAAGAAAAATAGGATATGGAACCAAGAGTCCGAACATTTTTATTATGTTCGGACTCTTGGTATTTTCAATAATTTCGTTGGGAATAATCGCGCGAGTTCTGGATATGCTGCGGTATTCCGTTTCTTCTGGATAATCTTATGAAGTTACAGCGAGGATTGAGGGGGCTTCGCACATAAAAAAAGAGTCTACGTTGTGCCCTATTCCGGAGGCGGCAGTGATGCTATTTTTATCGTAATTTTCAAATATTTTACATTTTAACAATCTCCTTGAAATATTCATTTTTTTCTTTTATCATTAGCATAATGTGCTTAAAAATGCACAGAAAAAATGAAAAGGAGATTTAAATATGGTATGTAAAAAGTGTGGCACTATGATTACCGACAGTTCT
>NZ_JAILQF010000484.1 GCF_024699075.1 Butyrivibrio sp. | reverse complement strand
GAGCTGTAAAGGTATGGCTTTAATTCTTCGATACTGCAGGGAATGCCATCTACTATAGCACTATAGGAGGTTGCGCCTGCAAGTTCCATTATCATAAAGAGCATTATGTCAGGTTCTACAAATACAACGCCTGACTGTTCTAAAAGCTTTTTGTATATTCCTCCAACATCAATCTCTTCAGCAAAAGAAGAGTTTGGATCTAGAACTCTTCTGAATATTCCCCATGTAAGGTCCTTGTGAAGAAAAGTAAGAAGGGCTTTGTTATCGGACAATTGAACGATTATATTATCGACTATGAATATGATCTTGTCCTGAATATTATCGATATTGGCTTTTTGAAGAGCTTCATAAGCAGAGCCAAAAAGCTGGGCAGACTTGTGGATCACAAGTTTATTTCTTATATCATATTTATCTTTAAAGTAAAGATAAAATGTCCCCTTGGCTACTCCTGCTTTTTCGATTATATCGGATATGGATGTCTTCTCAAGCCCTTTGGTCATAAAGAAATCAAAGGAAGCATTTAAAAGAGAATCCCGTTTCTTTTGCTTGTTGCTGTCTATTTTACTCATTTTATCCTCTGTGAAAATTCTAAAAAGAAGTGCTTTGTTTTGGCACAATCATATTGTAACCCTACTATCATAATAACATATCAATTGTATTGGTGTTACCCATAAAGAATCAGAAAGAAAATTATTAGATTAAGCTGAATCTGATAAGACCATTTTCATACCTCCATAAAAATCTTGAATCAATAATTGGACAGATTAATGTATCTGTTACCCTAGAATCTAAGTAAATCCACCAATTTCTAAATAAAAAATAAAAATAACAAAAAAGTAATTGACCATTGGTCATTTTAGGAGTATACCATAATATGTAGAAAATGACCAGTGGTCATAAAACGTGGAGGAATTATGAAAACGATATCAAAAGGAATTGTAAAGCTGCGTTTTGTAATACTCGCAGTAGCTGTATTTCTGTTGATCCCGTCTGCTATGGGATACATCGGAACCAGGGTCAACTATGATATTTTGTCCTATCTTCCAAAAGAAATTGAGACAATGCAGGGACAAGATATTCTTGAGAACGAATTCGGAACAGGAGCCTATTCTCTTTTTATAGTAGAGGGTATGGAAGAGAAGGATGTTTCCGAACTTAAGAGCAGGATCGAGCAAATTGATCATGTCAAGAAAGTATTATGGTATGACAGTTTTATGGATCTGTCAGTTCCAATGGATATGCTTCCTGATAATGTATATGAAGCGTTCAATTCAGATGATGCGACAATGATGTTCATCATATTTGATGAGACAACATCCAGTGATGGAACAATGGATGCCATAAGACAGATAAGAAAGGTTGCCAATGAAAAGTGCTTCCTTGCAGGTATGAGCGGAATTGTTACAGATACTAAGGACCTTGCAGAAAAAGAGACACCTATTTATGTAATGATAGCTGTAATCCTTGCTGTTATCGTACTTTCACTTACAATGGATTCCTATCTTATTCCTATATTTTTCTTATTATCAATAGGAATGGCAATTGTTTATAACCTGGGTTCCAATATAGTGTTTGGCGAGATATCTTTTATCACAAAGTCACTTGCAGCAGTACTTCAGCTGGGCGTAACACTGGATTATTCAATATTTTTGTGGCACTCATATCAGGAGGAACTTGATAAGGGACTTGAAAAGAAGACTGCTATGGCACATGCTATCGAAGCAACCTTCCAGTCTGTTATCGGAAGTTCAATCACAACTATAGCCGGCTTTATAGCACTTTGCTTTATGAGCTTTACTATAGGCCTTGACCTTGGTGTCGTAATGGCTAAGGGTGTTATCTTTGGTGTTATCTGTTGTATAACAGTTCTTCCTTCATTGATACTTGTATTCGATAACCTTATAGAGAAGTCCAAGCATAAGCCTCTTCTTCCTGAGATGGAGAAGATTCCTAACTGGATCTCAGATCATTACAAGATCTTTGCAGTAATATTCCTTGTACTTCTTCCTTTTGCAGTATATGGAAATGGTCATACAAAAGTTTATTATGACCTTGCAAAGACACTTCCTGATTCACTTCCAAGTACTCAGGCAGCCAAAGAGCTTGATGAGAATTTTGATACAAGCACAACCTATATGCTCCTTGTTGATGCTGATATGTCTTCAAATGATATTACACAGATGAACGAAGAAATATCAAAGGTTGACGGCGTTGATGCTGCAATAGGCCTTGACTCTGCTATAGGCGGAATGATCCCTATGGATATGGTTCCTGATGATCTTAAATCTGAGATACAGAGTGATGATTACAAACTGATAATCATAACAAGTGAATACAATACAGCATCAGATGAAGTAAATGCTCAGATTGACGCAGTTAATAAAATAGTTAAATCCTATGATGCAAATGCAATGGTTGTAGGAGAAGCACCTTGTACTAAGGATCTTATTACTATTACAAATCATGACTTTACAGTAGTTAACTGGGTTTCAATTGGCGCTGTATTTGCGATCATACTGTTTGTACTTAAGTCATTCTCACTTCCATTCATACTAGTAGCAGTTATCGAATTTGCTATTTTCATAAATATGGGAATTCCTTACTACACAGGATCGGTACTTCCATTTATAGCATCAGTTGTAATAGGAACAATACAGCTTGGTTCAACAGTAGATTATGCGATCCTTATGACAACAAGATTCTGCCGTGAAAGAAATAATGGAAAGAGCAAGAAGGAAGCAACTCATATAGCCCTTTCTACAAGCATGAAGTCAATAATTGTAAGTGCGCTTAGCTTCTTCTCTGCAACCTTTGGAGTTGGTCTTATATCTTCAATTGATATGATCGGTTCACTATGTATGCTGATGGCAAGAGGCGCGATCATAAGTATGTGCGTAGTTATACTTGTACTTCCTGCAATGTATATGATCTTTGATCCTATCATCGTACGCACAAGCTTTGGATTTAAGGATGCAAGGATGGCTGACAAGAAGAGACATAAGGCTAAGGCCGGAAGCGAGAGCATAGTTGCCTAAAGCTTAGTAGACTATAAATTTAGAACTTTAAGTTATTTGTATAAAAAATATAGTTATGATAATAAGCTTAGTAAATATGCTGTTAAATAATAAAACAAATAAAAGCGTAAATAAAAGCAAATAAAAGAGGATTAGCTAGGAGGATGAATTTATGATAAAGAAATATCTGGTGCGTACAAGGGCACTTATGGTTGCAACAATTCTTGCATTTACAACAATGGCATGCGGAGTTGTAAGTTCTGAAAAGGTAGCTTCAAATGGAGCAGCTCAGGAAGCTCAAAAGGTAGCAGAAGAAGAGACAACACTTGAAAATACAATGGATTCCAGTGCATTTGGTGCAAGCACTGCTTCTGACAAGGAAGAAACAGTATATATAATGACAGATGCAAATGGTACTGCAAATGAAGTT
>NZ_JAILQF010000352.1 GCF_024699075.1 Butyrivibrio sp. | reverse complement strand
TAATAAAAATAGAAATACGGAGTTCAAAAATGAACCCTGTATTTCTATTTTTGTACCCATATTTCTATATTCTATTTTTCGCCATATCTCATATAATTAAATACATTTATAGATTCCAGCGGATGCCCTTCGAAGTCAAAGAATGCCTGGTTATCCCATGAACATCCACCATAATAAACACCTGCATCTTCCGGATCATAGTCTGATGCGAAACTGCTGGCCCATCCGCTTCCATATTTTTCCCAAATAGATGAGTTATCAGCACTGGCAGGTCCAACAGGTATCCATGCTCCTTCCCAGTAGAAAACTCCTATTCCTCCAACATCACTTACATGCTGGCATATATCATGAATTATAGATGCCTGTCCCTGTGGCGTTGCAGGATATCCATTTACAAGATCACTTTCTGTCAGACTGTTACCTGAACCATCGCCATCTTCTGTTGTATAACAATAGGATGTTTCTGCAAGAAATACCTTTTTTTCATAACGCTCCTGAATAAGTTCAAGAACACGGCTCATATTATCCATTCCTCCATCCCAGAAAGGATAATAGCTCATTCCTATCATATCGAAATCAAGTTGTGCATCAACAAGACTTTCAACAAGATCAAGGACATCACCTTTACTTGTAATTCTTGTATAGTGAACCACTATATCAATATCCCTGCCATACTCTTCAGATACTTCACGGATGGCCTTACTTCCGGATTTTAAGAGCTCTATTACATTATCCTGATTATATTCTCCAGCCATTCCATAATTGATCTCATTTCCAATCTGTATCATACCTACATCAACTCCCGCATCAAGGAGCTGAGTCAGGTTATCCTTGGTGTAATCATAAAGGGCCGACGCCTTTTCATCTACGCTCATTCCTTCCCATGCTTTTGGAGCATGCTGCCTTTTGGGATCAGCCCAAAAATCAGAATAGTGAAAATCGATCATAACTCTCATTCCATATTCAGTGGCTCTTGATCCAAGTTCTATTGCAGTAGGAAGATCATTATTGCCACCTCCGTATCCATTTCCATTCTCATCATAAGGATCATTCCATACACGAAGTCGGATATAGTTTATTCCTGAATCTGCAAAGGTCTTTAGGGGATCCTGCTCATTTCCATTAAAATCGTAATATTTTACACCGCTATTTTCTTCCACCAGAAGTGAAGAAGCGTCCATTCCGAAGATAAAATCATCAGAAAGTCCCTCTATTGCCGCCTTCCATGTTTCATCTTCAGTATCGCTACTTCCTGACACTTCAGTATTTACTTCTGTCACATCAGTATTTTGGCTTTCTGTCACTTCTGCCTCCTCATTTTTACCTGCAATGTCAGCAACATTATTTCCATTACTATACTGCGTAGACGCCTGACCTGAATCTGTCTTAGCATCTGCCACAGTACCGCTTTTGCCGCATCCGCTTATAGCGCTTATTCCCAGGATAGCTGCTATAAAAAGTGAACCTACTCTTCTTTTCATGTTTAACCTCCCTTAAACCCAATTAAATTCAGCAAAAACATATGGATTTTAATAAGACCTGAATCTATATGTTTCTTGATCTTTTACGTCATTTTATCAATTGCATCTCACAAAAAACATAAACAAAGTTGTATAATATATGCACATTCTTACCGTTCGAGGTATTTAAAATGTATATAAACTATGGAAATTATCAGGAAGATATACAGGAAGGATATATAAACAAAAGCGTTCCGTTGTGGATCAACAGCTGCGGTACATATAAGCTCATTACCAAAAAGGAAATGCCTACATTCAGACCAAAAGGGCGACTTGACTACCAGCTCATATATATCCATTCCGGCTGCGGGCATTTTATTTTCGATGAAAGTTCACCTATTGTCGTGCCTGCAGGTAACATTGTGATATATCGTCCCAATGAAACTCAGAACTACATATATTATGGCGATGATGAGCCACTTATTTACTGGATTCATTTCTCCGGAGCTGATCTTGAATATCTACTAAAAAAATATGGACTTAATCCTGACGATAGAACTTTATCCGTCGGTGTAAGTAGCGATTATATACGCCTCTTTAACAAGATCATATTGGAACTCCAGCTTAAAAGGCCTCACTATGACACGGATTCAGCACTTCTTTTTATGCAGATCATTATTTTAATGGGAAGAATACATGAAAAAAGGGAACTGAGCATACCTGCTACAGTTCGCCTTGAGATAGAACATGCTATGGATTATTTTCACGAACACTATCATGATCAGATTTGTATAGAACAGTATTTAAAAGACAATAATCTTAGCAAGAATTCTTTCTTCCATAAGTTTAAAGTCTTCACTGGTGTTACACCGCTTCAATATGTTCTTGATATTAGACTTTCTACCGCCAAGAGATTATTGGTAGAAACAGATTACACCATTAACGACATAGCAATGAGCGTTGGCTACGATAACGCCCTATACTTTAGCAGATTATTCCATAAACACATTGGAAAGTCTCCTCGTGAATTTAGAGCTGGCAGATAAAATCTTAGCAATAGCAAATACAGG
>NZ_JAILQF010000315.1 GCF_024699075.1 Butyrivibrio sp. | reverse complement strand
GCCACACTTGCCCGCCAGCACACTGATTCTAACATCCTGTGCCTTGGCGCCAAGATAATTGGAACCCTTATATCTATGGAAATAGTAAAGACCTGGCTTAATACGGATGCTCTCATGGATGAAAAGTACAGACGAAGAGTTAAGAAGGTCTGTGATATAAATGATAAGCACTTTGTACCACTTGATATGATTAGTGATTAAAAAATCAGATTAGAAATAATAATGACAGTGATGGTTATAATAACAATTATTTAGGAAAAAACTTGCGAAATTTTCCATGCTTTTTCCTGTGCAAAAGTAACAATCTTTTATTGATCTCTTTATTTTTTGTATAAAATTAATAAAAAATATATAGATTAGCCTAGGCGAAACAGTGCAATTTGTGGGAAAACGTTTACCCAAATTGTCGTTGTTTCGCTTTTTGTTTTCTCATAGAATTAAACTATCAAAAGGGAATGTGCACACCCTGTCATGAAAAATACCATAAGAGAAGGTAATACAAAAAAGAAAACAGGAGGAAAATATGAAACAGTTAAAAATGCTTGTTTCAAAACTTGCAATTGCTCTTATAGCTTTTGTGGCTATTCTTTCTAAGATTGCAGTTCCGGTAGAGGCAGAAGGTGGCGATAATGAAAAGATAGTTGTATATTCTCAGGTTCCAGATGACTGGGAGAACCCTTGTGTATGGGCATGGGATGAAGATGGTAATAGTGCTTTTGATATGTGGCCTGGTGGAGTAATGGATCAGGATAAAAATAATGATGGTTGGTATTATATATACATTCCTTCGTGGGCTAATCACATTATTATAAATGCTAATAATGGCGAAGTTCAGACAGATGAGATCATTCTTGAAGAGGCTGTTAATACATGGGTTACAGTAAATGCACCCGATGATGTTAGCATAGTTACAGATAAGCTTACAACAGGTGATATTCCAGAATATGTTGAGAAATTTCCAGTTCATGTAAGAGCAGAAGATTCCTGGGGAGTGCCTTTCCTTCAGGGAAGTTTGGAAGATGGGACATATGCTTTTGAAGATGATCTGGGCAAAGAAATGCTACTGGATTCTACAAACTGGTATACAGCTGACATTCCAGTATCAGCAAAGACTATAACAGTAAGCTCTGAAGATGGTAAATCTAAAACTGAAGATATTAAGATTGATGCTGCAGAAGTATGGGTAAATATTGAATCTGATGGAACATATGAGTTTTCATATATGGATCCTGACAAGGCAGCAGCACCAAACATAACTATTCATGTAACAGCGCCAAGTGATTGGGAAAAGCCTTGTCTTTGGGCTTGGTCAGCTCCTGATGGGACTGGAGTATATAGTACATGGCCTGGAGAAGCTCTTGAAGAAGGCGAGAACGGATGGCTTATCAAAGAAGTTCCAGGATGGGTAAACTCTATCATAGTTAATGCATGTGATGGATCTGTACAGACAGCAGATATATCAATAGATTCAGGAGTTGATGTTTGGGTAGTGGTAAGTGATAAAGATTCTTATGAAGTATATTACGAAGAGGTTGAAGTGGCTACTAATACAGGTGACGATGAAAATGACAGTAAAGACAAAGTTGCTGATAGTACAGAAGCTGTAAATCAGACTGATCACAATGAAGAACAGGAAGTTGCTGGTGCTAAAAAAGAAAATACGGCCAATAATACAACACTTCCTATAGTTGGAGGAATTGTAGCACTTGCAGCAGTAGTCGGAGCAGGTACATATGCTATAAGAAGAAAGTCCAAATAATAAATATGGATATATAGAGATAAAAACATTTAATCAAAAAAGATATAACATCGGAGGGAGCAATGAAAAAGAGGTTATTTTCAATTCTAATGACAATAGCTACAACAGTAGGGATGCTAACGGGTTGTGGAAACACTAAAACTCAAGTGGATGATAAGACTATAGTCATCTGGCATGATAAGGAAGATGCTGTAGTAGAAGTTCTACAGGATAAGTTATCACAGCTTGAACCTGATATTCATGTAGTCCTTGAAAAGAAAACTGATCTTACAGAGTCATTAAAAATGGTTGGAAATGACCCTAATTCTGCTCCCGACATGTATATCTTTGCTCATGATAAGATCGGCATATATGCAGAAATGGGAATACTTGCTGAAATTACAGATATAATACCGGAAGAGCAGTTAAACGATTATATAGATACAACACTAACAGCGGCTACCTATAAGGATTGTATTTATCAACTTCCTATTTACTATGAAACATTACTGTTTGTATATAACAAAAGATATATGGATGATTCAGAAGTACCTGCAACAACAGAAGAGCTCTATAAGTATATGGAAGAAAATACAGCAGGAGGTCATTATGGCTTTGTTGAACAGCATAGTACACCTTATTATGCCGCAGGATGGTTATCAGGTTTTGGAGCAGAAATATTAAGTTCTGATGGAGAACCATCGCTTGATTCTGAAGAAGTAGTTGATGCCTTAAATTACCACAAAAAATTTGTAGAGCTTATGCCTGGAGAAACAGAGTATGCAACAGTCAACACTCTCTTTAGTGAAGGAATGGCACATTCTACAATAGCCGGTCCTTGGCTTATCCCGACTGTACGTGAAAGTGGAATGGATGTTGGAGTAGCACCAATGCCGGTGATAGATGAGACTGGTAAACCTATTATGCCATATATGGGAGTTCAGGGCGTGCAGGTTCTTAAATTTGCAGCTGAAAACAAAAAAGATTCAGTTACAAAAGTATTAAATGTACTTATGGATCCTGAAGTTGAAATTGGACTTGCAAATGCAAGCGGCTGTGCACCTGCAAGACAATCATGTTATGACGATCCAAAGATTAAGTCGGATGAAGTAGTAATGATGATGAAAGAAACAGCTCAGAATGCTGTTCCAATGCCAAATATTCCTGAAATGGATGTCATGTGGTCAGTTATGGGTAACTTACTTACTGATGTAAATCTGAGTAATAAAGATATAGCAGAAAGTACTTCTAAAGCTCAGGAAGAGGCAGAACAGTTAATATCCAGCATGAAGTGATGACTACACTAATGATAGTGATTCGGAGGCTTATATAGATTTGGAAACCTATATTAAAAACGAGAATCTAAAAGAATCTCAGTATATATCTAAAGATTCAAAATCTGCAAAAACTAATGGTTTTGATCAAAAAGAAGCGGGAAGTAAAATGACTGATATATATCAAAGGCATAAAAATAATAATATTAGTAATCTTACCTTGAAAACCAGAATGCAAACATTGAAAGCGTATCTTTGGTCTGCCCCGTCTCTGGTGTTGATAATTCTGATAGTCATATTCCCTATAATCTATACAGGATATATATCTTTGACTAATATGAATGTCTACCATTGGACAAACTATACTTTTGTTGGACTTAAGAATTATGCAGATGCATTACTTGTCTTTGATAATGGCTTCATATCAGCTCTATTAATGACGCTGATATGGACACTGGTAAGTATGATTTTACAGCTTGTGATAGCTTTTATTCTTGCTTCTTTGCTGAATGTTAAAGGCCTTAAACTCAGAAATGTGTACAAGACACTTCTTATCTTTCCTTGGGCAATGCCTGGATATGTATCTATTCTCTTGTGGAAGACAGGTATATATAATTCTCAGTTTGGACTTTTGAATCAGTGGTTGACAAAACTGGGGATGGAACCTGTAAGATGGTTATCTTCAAATGTTTCAGCTTTTATTTGCTGTACAATAGTAAATCTTTGGCTGGCTCTTCCGTTCATGATGACAATTATGGATGGTGCGTTCCAAAGTATTGACAAAAGCTTTTATGAAAGCGCGGTTCTTGATGGTGCTGGATGGCTGCAAAGAACTGTATATATAACAATACCTATGATCAAACCTATAATAGGTCCATCAGTTGTGATCACTATGTTCACTACATTTAAACAGTTTGATGTTGTTTATCTTTTGACACAACAGGTCGGAGCTAAAACGGGCGCTGATATTCACACCATTATGACCTATGCCTATGAGAAGGCTTTTGTTACTAACAATTATGGTTATAGCTCAGCTGTATCCATGCTTATATTTATAATGCTTATCGCATCAACTCTTATTACCAATAATATGGGAAAAAAGGAGAAAAACTCATGACCAAAAAAGTTAAAGAAAGCGTAAAACTCTTTTTCCTGAATATACTATTTGTAGTACTGTGTTTTCTTTCTTTGATCCCAATATTATATGCACTGTCAGTATCCCTAAATTCAAATAATAGTCTTCTTAGTTCAAACTTTTCTTTTATTCCGAAAGCTTTTACTTTAGATAACTATAGAGCAGTATTTGTAGATGAGCCTATAATGCTTTGGCTTTCTAATAGTCTTATATTAGCTATATCTACCCTTGTCATAGCACTTGGGACTGGAATACCTGCAGCGTATGTGTTCTCAAGGCAAAGATTTGTAGGAAGAAATCTTATATTAAAGACAATAATTCTTTTGTATGCATTTCCTTCACTTTTGTCTATGACAGCACTTTATAAAATACTGAGTCCTATGGGACTTATTAATACCAGAATAGGTCTTATCATAGTGTATACAGGAACAGAAGCAGTATTTGCTCTATGGAATATGAAGGGATATTTCGACACTATACCTAAAGAAATTGAAGAAGCAGCCATGATAGATGGTGCAAGCCCATTTAAAATAGTAGTTAAGATAGTTATGCCGCTTGCAAGACCTACAATTGCTGTAACAGCTATGATGGTTTTGATATACGTATGGAATGAGTATATATTTGCTGTTAACTTTATGACAGGTTCAAATACATATACATTGGCAGCAGGACTGTATTCTTTGCAAGCTAGCGAGATGAGTGGTAACTGGCCGATTTTTTCAGCAGCATCAATTGTAGTATCACTCCCAATACTAATAGTGTTCTTTGCTCTTCAGAAGAACATGACAACAGGACTTACATCAGGAGGAGTAAAAGGATAATGGAAAAAAGCTCAATTCTTCATATCCCCATGTCGCACTATGCTTATGGGGAGGATGAAAATCATATAACAATAAGACTTCGTGCCAAAAGAGGTGATATCACGGCTTGTACACTGTATTACGGAGACAGATCCTGCAGGCAGACACCAGTTATTTTTACAAAGGCTGTTATGCACGTGGCGCATACCACAAGCCTTTATGACATTTTTGAAGTGACGCTGGATAATCCTTACAAGAGGCTTTGCTATTATTTCTATCTTGAAAGCGGGGATGAGAATACTTATTACTACGGCGACTGCTTTTGTAAATCGCCTGTTGACGACAGGTCAGAGTATTTCCAGCTTCCATTTAACCATAGGGCTGACATAGTGAATCCCCCTGCTTGGGCTAAGGATGCAATATTTTATAATATTTTTCCGGATAGTTTTGCTACAGGACGCTGCAGTATAAGTGGCGAATCTACGACCAAGGAATGGAAAGGCAATACAGTATCGGGAAAACTTGGCGGAACCATCAAAGGAATAACCGAAAACGTTGATTATATCAAGAACCTTGGTGTCAACTCCATATATATCAATCCGATATTTGCGGCAGGAGAGTACCATAAGTACGATCTTCTTGACTACTACAACATCGATCCTTGTTTTGGCACCAATGAGGATTTCAAGAAGCTTGTGGATACTTACCATAAGAACGGTATACGTGTAGTAATAGACGGCGTTTTCAATCATTGTGGATGGAAGTTTTTCGCTTTCGAAGATGTAGTCAGAAATGGAGAAAAGTCAAAATACAAAGACTGGTTTTACGGGCTTAAATTTCCTGTAGTAAGGCCTGATAATTTTGAAGACTATCCGACCTACGACTGTTTTGGCTATGAGAGGATGATGCCTAAACTCAACCTTGCTAACAAAGATACCATGGAATATTTTGTAAATGTGGGAAAATACTGGGTCAGAGAGTTCGGAATTGATGGGTGGAGACTAGATGTTGCAAGTGAAGTTAATGATGGCTTTTGGAGAGCATTTAATACAGCTGTAAAAGAAGAAAACCCGGATGCGATTCTTATAGGAGAAGTATGGGAAACAGCAAATCATTGGCTTGATGGCACTATATTTGACGGAGCTATGAACTATGATTTCAGGAAGCATTCAAGACGCTTTTTTGGTGAACGTTCTATTGATGCAAGGGAGTTTGCTGATAGAATCACAGATATGTACACGAGATATAGAAAGAAGACTGTAATGTCCCAGCTTAATCTCCTTGATTCTCACGACGTTAGCAGATTCCTGTCGCTGTGCGATGGTGATTTAGGCAGGTACAAGCTTGCAGTTCTTTTTCTGATGACATTCCCTGGAATGCCGTCGGTGTTCTATGGAGATGAAAAGGGAATCTCTGGAATTTTAGAGAAAGACTATAGGAATCCGATGCCATGGGAAAAGGAAGAGGCCGAGCTTGAACAGTTTTATAAAAAGGTCATAGCCCTTCGAAATGCAGAAGAGGCCTTGCGTTCAGGTGAGTTTAAAGTAATTAAAGCTGATAAAAATGATTATATGATCGATTTTATCCGTTATACTAAAGATATTGAAATTATTGTTTTAATGAATATGTCTGATGATGATAAGACTATTGATGCAGAGCTGAAAAAGGGTTCGCCAGATGCATCTATAATCTTTTCAGAAGGATTAGAAAATAATATATTAAAACCAAAGGGATGTGCAATAATAAAGAGAACGGGGCTTTGATGAAGTGATTCACTTGGAATTATAGATTCAAAATGTAGCATATGAGGAAAGATGTATATGAGTGTCACAATAAAGGATGTTGCAAAGAAGGCTAATACATCAATTGCAACTGTTTCAAAAGTAATGCATGGATCATATTCGATATCAAAAGAAACTGCTGACAGAGTCAATAGTGTGATGGAAGAACTTGGCTATCATCCTAATCAAAGAGCTAGAAATTTTGTAAGTCAGTCTAATCATACTATTGCTTTTGTAACTGATATAGAAAAAGGTGCTGGCTTTAGTAATCCTCACATGTTTGAAATGATGTGCGGAATGGAAGCTATGCTAACGCAAAAAGGATATGGTTTTCTTGTAAAGGCACTTAAGAAAAACGATGTCTGTGAATATGTTAAAAATGCATTTGATACTAAATATGTTGATGGATTTGTGATTCATGCATCTGTCATAACCCCGGAATTAAGTGAACTTGTATCTGCTATGGCTATACCTCATCTTGTTATTGGGGTTCCGAGCTTTGACAATAATTTTTGCTGGATAGATGCTGATAATAGGCATGCAGGTCAGATAGCAGCCAAGCATCTTCTAACAGTAGGATATCAGACAATTGCTTTTATTGGAGGAACTGATGAGGACAAAATTTCCATGCATAGATTAGAAGGCGTTAAGTCTGTTCTTAAAGAACACGATGTTCTTCTTCCGCCAGGTTATCTTCAGTATGGAAATTCAGGGGTAGAAGATGGCTATGAAATGACATTACAGATCTTAAAAAGCAGGAATATACCTGAAGCAATAATATGTGCCAATAACTATCTTGCTTACGGATGCGTTAAAGCTCTTAATGACAAAAAAATAAAAATTCCTGAAGATATAGGCATTATTACTTTTGATGATTATCCTTTTTCGAAGATACTTAGTCCAAAGCTTACTGTCGTAAATATTGATGTATATGATATGGGACAGGAAGCCGGAAGTATGATAGTTCAGAAAATCAATAAACCTAACCTGCATATACAAAGCTATATTACTTACCCACAGGTTATCAAAAGAGAATCTACAAAATAAAAGAATATAACATGTATTTCATAACAGGGCTGCAGCCATAGTGCTGCGGCTTATTTTGTACACAAAGCTAAAAAATTAATACATAATAGAATAACAAATAATGAGTAGTTCTTAATATTTATAGAAAATTAGATGGGGAAAATATATGGGAAATGAGAGCGGAACATGGATCATGTACGGCGTCGAGTGGGATGACCCTGAATGCATTCATACGCCAGAAGAAGCTATAAACTATATAAATGATATAGGATTTGTACCACTTTTCAAGAATGATATCCCGGGCTTTTCTCTTGAGGAGCGTACAGTTCCTGAATACTGGTGGTGCGGCGATCCTAAGGTTGATCCCTGGGAATGGCGTGAG
>NZ_JAILQF010000272.1 GCF_024699075.1 Butyrivibrio sp. | reverse complement strand
CAGAAGCCTTGATAGTGTGAGCGGCAGCAGGTATTATGGGCAGCTCATGGAGAAGATAAAGGCAGGTTCATCTGAGTTTGTAAGCGGCAGGGATTCTATTTTGATCGATCTGTCATCCTGGTACCGGGAATCTCTTGCTCCAAAGATAGAAGTTATACAAAATGCGATTGAAAGTAGACATACATTAAAGTTTACTTACTATAATAAAAAAGGCGAGAGTATTCGCGAGCTTGAACCTTATTATATTGTATTCAAATGGTCCAGCTGGTATGTATGGGGACGTAGTGTTTCTAGTGGTAGTGTGCCTCGAGTAGGTCTTAATGGACCAAAGAAAGGCGCAGATAATAATGACTTTCGTCTGTTCAAACTTAACCGAATGGATAAGGTTACTATGTCGGATACTGAGTTTGTCTGCAGAGATGTTCCAACGCCAGACTTGTCTACAGAAAAGATATTTCCTGGTGGAATTAAGGTTAAAGCTCTTTTTACAGAGGATGTTAAATGGAGGCTTGTAGAAGAGTTTGGGCCGGAGTGCTTTACTCAGGAGCAGGACGGAAGATTATTGTTTGAGGCTGACTATACGGATATGGACAATCTGGTTACTTGGATGCTGACGTTTGGAGATAAGGCAGAGCTACTTGAACCCAAGGAAGCAAGAGAGAAAATAAGAAATATAGTTGAGGCTATGGAAAGAAATTATTCATGAAGAACGTGTAAAAAACTTAGAGGGTAATAAATATGGCTTTTGATTTCAAGAAAGAATACAAAGAATATTACATGCCAAAGAATAAACCTGGTATCGTTACAGTTCCTAGTATGAATTATATTGCTGTACGAGGAGCGGGAGATCCGAACCAGGAAGATGGTGATTATAAAAAATCTATTGGATTACTATACGGTATTTTCCAAGGTGGAGTTCCTGACTGTAGATGAAGGGCTTTGCGTTCAGTGTATGCACATAGGTTCCTATGATGATGAGCCTGCAACTGTGCAGCAAATGCATGAGTTCATGGAGCAGGAAGGCTATGAGCTAGACATTACTGATAAGCGCCTTCATCATGAGATATATCTAAGTGATGCAAGGAAAGTTGCTCCAGAGAAGTTAAAGACAGTTATAAGGCATCCGATAAAGCGGAAAGGAAGTTGACTAAATGCATTTTATTAATGCAAAAGGAATACTTACAGGTAACGGCGGTCGTTGTGGAATGAATATCTATAGGGGATGCAGTCATGGCTGTATTTATTGTGACAGCAGGAGTCTGTGCTACCAGTTCAAACATCCCTTTGAAGATATCGAAGTTAAGCAGAATGCACCAGAGCTATTGGAACAGGCACTGAAATCCAAAAGAAAAAAGAGCATGATAGGAACCGGATCGATGTCTGATCCGTATATGCATTGTGAAAAAGAGTTGCAGTTAACAAGAAGGTGTCTGGAAATAATTAAGGCAAACGAATTTGGAGTAGCAATCCAGACAAAATCAGATCTCATTTTACGCGATATTGATCTTCTTGATGAGATAAACCGCTCTACAAAATGCGTGGTGGAGATAACTCTCACTACCTATGATGACGATCTGTGCAAAATACTTGAACCAAATGTCTGCAATACAAAGCGTCGCATAGAAGTACTTGAAGAAATGCAGAAAAGGGGAATTCCTACAATAGTGTGGATCACACCAATCCTGCCATTTATCAATGATACGGAAGAAAATATCAAAGCAATCCTAAATGAATGTATTAGGACCGGCGTAAAAGGTATCATAGATTTTGGAATGGGACTGACGCTAAGAGATGGGGACAGGGAGTATTATTACGCGGCACTTGATAAGTCTTTTCCCAGAATGAAGGAGAGGTACATTAAACGATACGGGAATTCCTATGAACTGCCCAGCCCTAAGGCAAAAGAACTGGAAGAGCTATTTCAAAAGACTTGCAAAGAAAACGGGATCATGTCAGATCCAGAAGATTGCTTTAGGTTCATGAATGAATTCCCTGAAAAATATCAGCAGATGAGTATGTTTGATTTTTGACGATTGAAGTAAGAATTGGTGCCGCGAGCTCCGCCAATGAAGAATCATTATTCGATTGTTTCACTCGCGTATTGAGGTAAAAGTCATGGAGTATATTAAAGTTACGAAGGACAATCTGGAACAGGAGCACATATGCTGTGCAATTTCAAATAATAAAGATATTCAGGTTGCGTCTAAGAAAGCCTGGCTTGCGGACAGATTTGATGAGGGGCTTGTCTTTTTGAAGAGTGCAGAGCGCGGCAAGTGCTTTATAGAGTATATCCCTGCCGAGAACGCGTGGATTCCGATCGATGCGGATGGCTATATGTACATAGATTGCCTGTGGGTATCCGGCTCTTTTAAAGGACACGGCTATTCTTCTGATCTTCTTAATGCATGTATTGAGGATAGTAAAGAGAAAGGCAAAAAAGGTCTTTGTATTCTGTCATCAGCTAAGAAAAAACCATTCCTTGCAGATCCAAAGTTCTTGAAGTATAAAGGTTTTGAAGTGTGCGATGAAGCGGACAACGGAATACAGCTTATGTATCTTCCTTTTGATAAAAAAGCTAAGGTGCCTTTATTTAAGAAATGTGCCAAGCATCCGCATATAGATGAAAAAGGGTATGTTTTGTATTACACAAACCAGTGCCCTTTCAATGCCAAGTATGTTCCGG
>NZ_JAILQF010000257.1 GCF_024699075.1 Butyrivibrio sp. | reverse complement strand
ATTCCGCTAATGTATATATAATACAATCAATCATTTATCAGCTTGTTATAGATATTAAAATCTATATCTTTATAAACATTAAAGATAATTCTCATATCGCTTCCTGACTCATCAAGCCAGTTTTTTACTGTATTTACTGCGATCTCAGCAGCCCTCCCACTTGGAAACATGAATACTCCTGTGGAAATACAGCAAAAAGCAATGCTCTTAACACCGTTTTCCTCTGCTATATCAAGACATGACTTATAGCAGGATGCCAAAAGCTGCTCATGCTTTTTAGTCAGAGGACCTTGAACTATAGGACCCACGGTATGAATAACATAATCACAAGGTAAATTATACGCCGGAGTAATTTTAGCCTGCCCTGTTGGCTCTGGATGTCCCTGCTTTTCCATGATGCAGTTACATGTTTTTCTTAGCATGAGTCCGGATTTCGAGTGTACAATGTTATCCGCACAATTATGCAGGATTCTCCAGCAGCCCAAAAGCTCTGAATTAGCAGGATTCGTCAATGCATCCACCCGAAGTGTTGTCATGTCTCCTTGCCATAAATATATACGATTATCACTTTTTATGGGTTCTAAATCATTTATATCTGTAATGCCGGCACGTCTATTTTCTTCTGTTAGATATTCATCCTGTATCTTAAGAAATTCATCACTTAGATCTTTAGGTACCCATATATTCATAAGACCACGAAGTAAATCCTTCTGCCCTTGCTCATCATTTGGGATAGGATAATCACTTAGCTGGGATTCATCTCTTTGTAATTCTTTAATTAACCAAATTCTCTGTTCAGTATGGTTCATGAGATATCAACTCCCTTCTTTATTGCAAATTTCTTTATTTCATTATAATTCTCTCGCATTGGAATAAAACGTTCAGTTTCCCAATTGCGGTATGAAGCCGAAGAAACACCAAGCGCTTCTGCAAAATCTACCTGTCTTAACCCTAATTGTTTCCTTAAATGCTTTAGATTTTTCCCATATCCCGGCTTGCAGAAGTCCTTATAATCATCAATATACAATTCTGGATTCTCATTAAGCTGTACAATGGTAATCCCTGCCTGATGCGCAATCTTTTCCAGACTTTTAAAATAATTCAAGTCGGGGGCACTTAATTCCCGTTCCCACTTTCCTATAGCTTCACCTGTGCATCCTACCAACTGCCCCAACTGATCTTGAGTGTATCCATATGCCATACGAATACTTTTTACTTTCTTACCGCATTCATAACCAATAAAATCTTGATATTGACTTCCAAAATACTCAGGGTTGTCGTTTAATTTTTGTAATTCTATTCCAACCTTGATAGCAATTTCTTTTATGGCATCAAAATACTTTCTTAATGGTTTTTGCCATCCTATTTCCCAATGCTCTAATGTTTCAGAATCACAACCGATAGATATTGCAAATTCCTGATATGTCATTGTTGCTGCTAGCCTTATTTGTCTTATTTTCTTACCATAATTTCCTTCAACAAATAAAGTATATTCATCCTTATAGCCATCAGGATTCTCAACAAGTTTGCTTAAACTTATTCCTAAATTTCCTGCAATCTCTTTTATCTTTTCAAATCTTTGAGGTTCAGGATGCCTTTCCTCAAACTCACACTCCCAGACTGCAACCGTACATCTGTCTGTATCAAGTAATCTTGCAAATTCCTCTTGTGTGTAACCACCTTGTAGGCGGATTATTTGAATACATCTTCCATAGCCTGGCTGACAAAATGTCGTATATTCATCCATCAGCTCCCTATAATCTATATCCAGATAATCACCAATAGATTTAGCATATTTGTAATGTATAGGATTAAACCCATTCTCTAAATTAAATAAAGCTCCGGTCGTCAGCCCAAGTTCTTTTGCAAGTTTCTCTCTACTAATTCCTCTTTGTTCACGTATAAATTCTAACTTTCTTCCTGGTCTTGCATCCTCAGCTGGTCTTGGTATAGGCAATGCAAGGTTTACGAGCACCTTGCCATTCTTTTGTTGTATGCCTGTGTGATTGAGGTAGGTGCCGCTTTATCTATACAGCTGTGACATGGCCTGTAACAGCCGGTCATACCGCTGTTTGCGGCATTAACGATCGCATCACATTCCAGTCTTGTGATATCTCCCTGCCAGAGATATATCCCGGCCTTTATCTCCTTAATATCAGAAAGC
>NZ_JAILQF010000146.1 GCF_024699075.1 Butyrivibrio sp. | reverse complement strand
GGGTCTGTCCCTTTGACTCACTGCATCAACGAAGGATTTTAAACGCCGATGTAAACGAATAGATGAGAGGGTCGTTGTACCTAAAGAAGAGAATGCCGTCCGCAGGGCTGTGCAGGGTCTCGAGGACTTCTCCGGTGCAGGGATCGATGATCTCCGCCAGGAGCTGACCGGCTGAGACAGGGGAGTTGATATCCGCGAGGTTATGGAACAGGCCTGCCTGGGAGGTCCGGACATTCAAAAGGTCATCATATTCGAAGATCCGCCCCGGCTCGGCGGGGGAGGGCGTTCCCGTTAGGATTCCGTTACAGATCATGAACCGCTCGACCGCGTCGGCTGCCATTTCCGCTCCCTCAAGGCTAAGGCGCGTGGTCGTGCCGGAGTAGACGCTGTAAGCATCGGTCTCCCAGATCTGCCAGTTATAATTGAGAGTGGTCGTGTCGTATGGCCTCGGTTCACGGACCACAATATACGGCAGTCCGAAATCTCTTGCCTTTTCCGGGCTTTCATATCCTGTCCGCATCATCTGCACATAGGGCTGAAATTCTCCCGGCATATAAAAGGAGGTGAACTGGACGCCTATGCGGTATTTATTGACAACTTCAAATACTGCAGCGGCAATCCGCTGTGTGGTCTCGCCCAGCGAGTAGCCGGGAAACATCCGGTTGATATCCGTGTTGTCGATACTCCAGAATCTTTTGCCGATGTTCATGGAGGCGGGATTTATCGAGGGGATCACCATCACCTGTATGCCTTCCACGAGACGTCTTTCCGCCTCCCATTTTTTCAGGCGCTGAAGGACTCTCGAGCACATGAAGATCTGCTGGTATTCGTTGCCGCGGGAATTGCCCACGATACAAAGCGCTTTTTCGCCCTGTCCGAAAGTAAAGGCGCGGATCCTGAAATCATCCCGGTAAATATGCGGAATCTGAAAAATAATGCTTTCTTTCATTTCTTTTCTGCCCCCCGTACCAGGATCCGTCCCATGAGGGAACCTTCATCTACCAGCGGATATTCGCGGATCGTAAAAAGAAGCCCGCTCTTATCGGCATTTACATATTCGAGGACTTCGCCTCCCAGCGGGTCGAATACATAGCCCACGGTTTCTCCTTTTTTGACAAAGGAGCCGTGGCTTTTTGTTTTCATGAACATCCCGGAGCATTGGGCGTTCAGATAAATGACCTCGTCCTGACTGTCCGAAACGATGGGCGTGACGACAGGAAGAACGTCCCCGCCCCACATCCCCAGATTCTTCATTGTGTTCAGAATGCCGTTTGTCAGCTGCTGTCCGTATTCCCCGGTCAGACGCATTCCGACGCCCATCTCCACGACCAGGCAGGGTGTTCCAATGGAATTGAGAGCATATGCAAACGTGGACTCCAGGACTGTACTTGCGCCGTGTACCCAGATAAAGTCCATATTGGCCTCCACGGCAAGAGGCAGCAGGAGGTCTTTGTGCCTTTCGTTGATGCGGATCTGCGGTATTTCCGTGAGGAAAATATTGCTCGCGTGGATGTCAAAAACCACATCGGCGCCGGCCACATCGGACACCAGTTTGCTCGCCACAAATTCTGTCATGACGCCGGTATCGGAACCCGGAAAAGTGCGGTTCATATCCAGATCAAATCCCGGAATTCCACGCTCTATGGATCCGATCCCCAGAGGGTTTGCGGCCGGGTAGATCTCCACGGTGCCGTGAAGCATTTCCGGTTGCCTGCTCAGAGTCTGCGCCAGAAGAAAACAGACATACTGTCCCTCCAGCTCATCCCCGTGAATGCCGGTCACAACGCAGATCCGTTTTCCTTCCCCGTTGCTGATCACGTTTTTCCGGATCCGAAATGTTTCTTCCACCGGAAGGCGGATGTTGATGATATCTTCTACCATAAAAGCCTCTTCCCGTCCTTTTCGCTCTCTGTGACGATCACAGAGATGTCTGTGTTTTGGCTCGCGTTTCCCTTAAAAATGCCGCGGTTAATCGTGCAGTCCTGCGCGTCTCTGCCGTGGGACAACTTGATATGCTGGTCCGATACGACAATGCAGTTGGTGGGATCGTAGGGCGTCCAGATCCCCTCGTGCAGAACTTCCACCCACGCGTGGCTTTTTCCCTCTCCCAAAAGCATGCCGGCGACATATCTGGCCGGGATCCCCTTGTCGCGCAGGACCGCGAGCATGACGTGCGCGTAGTCCTGGCAGACGCCGCGTCCCATGCCAAAACACTCCGCGGCGGTGGTCGATACCGTCGTTGCACCGGGTTCATACGTGAGCGCATCGTGCACGGCGTGCATAATGGCAGATGCCTCTTCGGGGGCGCCGGTGCGGATCCGCAAGCCTGCGGAAAATTCTTTCAGCGCGTCGTCCGCTCCAGTAAGAGGCGTTGCAAAGCTGAAAATTCGTTCTTTTTCAAAAGACAATGCCGGTGTGCCGGCGGACAGACCGGTGACGGCTTCTCCGCACAGATCGGTTTCAAACGCCGTGTGCTGACCGTGACAGCAGCCGCAGAGAAGGGCATTGCCCCACTGATCGCGGCCGCTGCTCAGGTCGTCTTTTGGAGATACATAATACTGCAGATGCAAGATCCTCTGCATCGAATCCGACACAGGGATGCAGCGCAGCGTAAAATGGTGTCCGCTGACCGGAGCATCCATTTTAATCTTGAGATGATAATGAAAAGAAAGCAGTTTCACGCTCAGCACTCCACAAACTGTTCCACAAGACGGATGATCTCCCAGTAGTCAAGCTCCGGCGCATTCGCCAGATCGATGATATTCTGAAGATCGTCCTGTGAATAGATAAGATCGGTGCGGCCGATCCGGCCAGCCAGTCTTTTGACCTCTCGCCTTATGGCCCGCGGTTCTTTTTTCAGGCGGGCATAGAGATCCAGCCGTTCGATTCTTTTCCCGATCTTGATGATGTTGCGTGTGTTCTCGTCGTCGATCTGGTCATCCACACAGCCCCAGAAAGCAAGGATCGCATCTGTGATCTTCTGGAAATGCAGAAGAGGCGCCTCGCTGCGCTTGGCGGCGCTCATTTCGTAGATGGCGATCTGGATGAAGGAGAGCGTCTCGCTTCCGATCTCTTCCCGCAGCTCGATCGCGTTGTCATACGCTCGGTACAGGTTGGAAATGATGGAATTGGGATCCTCCAGGCTGAAAGCATACCGATCAATGAAATCATCCTTGTCCCGGTAGATGTCCGGGATCTCCAGCGACTCGCAGAAAGCTCTGTGGTCATCACCGTACTGCTCGATCAGATAATCGAACGAGCGGGAGAACAGTTTAAGCGTAGTATACACCCTTTCGGAATAGCGACCAAGCCAGTACAGGCGGTCAGTGTTCATTACTGACTTAATACCCATGTGTCTTTAAAACCTCCTCCCTGTGAAGAATTTACAATAAATGAATCCGGGTTACGTGAAAATCGTGTAAGACCGCTGGCCCAGACATGCGGCTCGTCTGACATTAAAACAAATGCTCTTAGATCAGCCTTTCTTGGTACGATCTCATCATTATCAAGAATGTCCAGATCCTGAAAGTCTATTACTTCCTGTGCTATAAATCTGCGCGGCTCTTCTTTAAGAAGTTTTATGAAATCTTCTTTTTGCTGAGAACTCATGGTATTTCCAAAGACAACTCCATAGCCTCCGGCTTCTGCCACATCTTTTAATACAAGATCATCAAAGTGTTCAAGTACATACTTCATGTCTTCTTCATAAAAAGGAAGGTATGTAGGCGCATTACTAAGGATCGCATCCTCATTAAGATAATACTTGATCATCTTAGGAACAAAGTAATAGATGCCCTTATCATCAGCTACGCCATTACCGGGCGCATTCATAAGTGACACATTTCCCTTTCTGAATACATCGTAGATATGCGGAACTCCTATCAGCGACACTGGATTGAAATTCATAGGATCCAGGTATTCATCTGATATTCTCCTGTATACGACTCCGACTTTTTCCCTGGTACCACTTGATGTAACATAATAGAGATTATCATTTTCCACAAAAAGTTCAGGACCACTTACAAGATGTGCGCCTGTCTTCTCAGCAAGGTATGAGTGCTCAAAATATGCTGCATTATAACGACCCGGAGTGAGTATTACAGAATGACCTCCTGTATTTACATGATCCATTGTCTTCCTTAAAAGACTTGCATAATTGCGATTGTCAATGAGCCTTGTGTTATGAAATGTTTCAGGAGAACTCTTCCTGCAAAGATCTCTGGCAATCATAGGATAGGAAGCCCCGGAGGGTACCCTTAGATTGTCTTCAAGAATATACCATTTGTTGTCTTTGCCTTTGACAAGGTCAATTCCGGAGATGTGAGAATAAATGCCTTTTACAGGCATAACACCTTCGCATTCTGCCATATATCCAGAGGACGCATAAATAAAATCCTCAGGTACAACCTTGTCCTTAACAATTCTCTTCTCAGAATAGATATCCTTAAGAAAAAAATTGAGGGCTAAAACTCTCTGCTTCAGCCCTCTTTCTAACATTTCGAATTCTGAATTTTCTATAATCCTTGGTATCGCATCAAAGGGAAACAACTGTTCCTTAAATGTGTTGTTTTTATAGATTCCGAATTTTACTCCGTATCGGGCCAGCAAAGTATTGATCTTATCCGTGTGCTTTAATAACTGCTGTTCTAGTGTCTTCATTTTTCCCCCATTCTTCATGATTGACGAGAGTGGAACACAACATGCCGCTGCCGACACCTTTTCTTTATAAGAATCTTATAAAGAAAGGCGCCTATGTAAAAAATATACATAAGCGCCTTTGCTCACTCTATAAAAACAAACAGGGCGTTCCGTCTAAAGAACGCCCTTGCCCTGTTATTATTTGTAATTTAGCATAGTTAAAAATTAGTGTCAAGGAGTAAATATATCATCTTGAGATAGGAGTAAATATATCATCTTGAGATAAGAATATATATTCCCATACATATAGCTTCTGTTATAAGTGGGATCGCCCCATATATATAGCCTTTAACAGGAGTTACTTTGAAATACATAAGATAAAAATACAGGCTTATTATAGCTGCTGCAAAGACAAGGAAAAGGAACATGATCACCATAAAGGCAGAAACATGTTCCAAAGCATATGCTATATTGATAGAAGCTGTTTCAAGCATCACCCATCCTACTATTAAGAAAAGCTCTGTTGTAACAACTCTGTGAAGTATAAACTGCGTTATTACGAATAGGACAGGGTATGCGATAAGACCGGAAATAATAATAACATTTCCATTTATAAATCCGTTAACAGGGGATAGGTCCAGTATCCCAGACATGTTAAACAGCATTCCTATAAGGCCAAGTATGGATGTGATGATAAGCATTATACCGCTTACACCTGTATAGTGATCATCACCCTTTGTAGGATGATAAGATTTAAGCCACCATATAAGATACATCATACAGCACAATATCAAAAAGAATTGTCCAAGCCTTATCTTATCCATACGTTAATGCCCCATACTCCCGAGGATCAAGATGGATTAGAGCAGATCATTTACGGATCTGCTCTACCTCATATGCTGAAATATATTCAGCGTAGTAAACATCTCCATCATCTGTAAAGATGTACTGGCCACCATTGATCTCGCAATAAGTAAATCCGATTTCGCCAACTGTAAAGCGCTCTGCTTCTGATGCACCTGCAACGCTTATAGGAGTTACTGTATAGAAATCATAGAAAGATACAACTCCATTGGTTATGTATGCTATATCCTGTACACCGTTATCATACAGAGCAATTACAACTTCTTCTCCATAATCATCAACTGCGTACACGCCTACAACATACTGTGACTCTTTAACCATGTATATTGGTTCCTGAGCACATGCCACATTTGCTAATGCCGGTACATGGATCATAAGTGCTGCTGCCATAAGAATTCCTGAAAGTACTGTTAATATTTTTTTCATAGTAAGTATCCTCTCTTTTTTGTTTTTGTATTTGATTTATTTACTAGAAAAAATATAACACTACCTTTATCACACTTATGTCACACGCAAAGAAACTTATAAATTCTCAAACCATTCAATTGCTCTCTCTGGCCATCCCTCCATGCACATGCCCTTTCCATCAGAAAAGCCGTGCCCTCCTGCAGGTCCAATTTCAAGTCTGCATGGAATGCCTGCTTCTTCCAAAGCTTTAGCCAGATTCTTGGAATGAAGAGGATTAACAAGATCATCTTCTGCTGCAAGGAATATAGCAGTAGGAGGGAATCCCTCTACATGCTCAGGTATTTCAAAGCTTGACTCACACGCCTTGTCAATACTGCATCCAACGCTTCCCACCGCGCAGTCTTCTTTGGCCTTTGGATCCCACATATTATCTCTGATTATGCGAAAAGAAGTTACAGGATATATCGGGAAACAGGCAAGAGGCTTAGGCATGTCATAAGCCCTGTAGCCTTTATCACTATTCCACAGGCACAAAACGTAACCGCCGGCAGAAAATCCGCATGTAATATACCTGTTTGGATCAACTCCGAATTCATCTTTTTTAGAGTTAATGATCTTCATCGCCCTGCTGATATCTTCCATAGCCTTTACTGCGCAGCCATCTACCATAACCCTGTAAGTAATAATGAAAACATTATATCCAAGTTCATTATAAATATTGGCAATAGGCCAGCCCTCAGTAATATTCCAGACATTTACAAATCCGCCGCCGGGTATAAGCACAATGAAAGGCCTGTCTTTAGCTTTTTCATCTTTAGAAGGAAAATATACAAAATTAGCTCCCTTCTTTTCAGGATCAGCAAGTACTTCATCTTCAGAATATAGATTGAAATAATAATTACCGGTCCTTGCCACCTCAAAAAGCTTGGTGAATCCGCTGTTAAGACTGTGCCATCCCATCTTGTCCGCTATCTCTTGAAGCGTCCAGTTGTAGTATTCTTCCTTTGACAGATCCATATTTTTGATCGCATCTGCTGAAATCTGCGAGATCAAAGGATCTGTAAGTATTGACTTTAGTGTTCTGTTCATTAACATAGTAATCCCCTCCCTAAAAAAGCATTATTGAATCAAAGATTCACAAATCCGCACTATGTGCTATTGTGAATACGTCACTAATCTTCACCAACAAGATGTACCATTTGTGGCTCATGTCCAACAGATGGCAGAAACTTTTCAAGAATATCTGTAGTCGTTATCTTAAGACTTGATGTACATACGCATGGATGACAGCCAAAGTACTCTGAGCTTAACAGGTCTTCATCAATTAAAAGTTTTACTTCTTGGTTCTTATCATTCATAAGTCCCATTACGCTTACTGATCCAGGCTCAATATCAAGATACTTAAGCATATCGTCTGCCTCAGCAAAAGAAAGCCTTGCTGAACCAATCTGTTTTGATAACTCTTTGGTCTTAAATTTCTTATCACCAGGCATTAGTAATAGATAGAACTTTGTCTTTTGTCTGTTACAAAGGAAAAGATTCTTGCACATAAGAATCCCAAGTGCTCTGTCAACTGCTTCGCACGCTTCCATTGTAGTTGCAGCCTCATGATCAGCTCTCTTATATTCTATCCCCAGTTCATCCAGGTAGTCATAAACTCTAACTTCTCTTTCCAAGCGACCTTCAGAATTCAAAGGTCTTCCTTCAAATAATTCCATTTTTGTGCCTTACTTTCTATTAATTTATGCTTTTTCTTATAATATCTGCAAACTCAGGATCTATAGTGACAACTTCATCCTCTACCTTTTCCTTTACAGGGAACCATTTAGTATCAGGAAATGTAAAATCAAATGATTTAAGAAAAGTCTCTGATGGCAGCTCTCCAGTAATAGTCTTTGTTATGACCATAGCTACAAGATAGTCGCCAAGCGCACTTGCATGCTCGCCATCCTTGTAATACAGATCCGCATCCTTCTTATCTGCAAGCTCTCCCAGAACCCTGCTCCAGACTTCCCCAACAGGTGCAAGTAACACATTTTGATTTTTAGAAAGTTCCTGGTATCTGCGATTCATCTCTGTCTGATTCTCAGGCTTAACCTTCTCTGCCCAGGTTTCAAATATGACAGGAACAGTACCTGCTTCGTGGCAAAGCTCTATGATCCTTGAAGCATATGTGATAGTATCAGCTTCATCTGTCATAGGATGGGCCTGTTCCTGGATCACGCAATAGTCATAGCCTCCGTGAAGTATATTAAAGCGTTCAGAAAAATATTCTTCTCCCATATGCCACTTTAAAGATCTGCCTGAATACGCAAGCATAAATACCTCACAGGATTTACCTGTAGCATCTTCTATCATCTGCCTGGTTATTTCCGGCATATCATTCATATACGTATGGCTATTGCCAATAAACAAAATCTTCATGCTTTCTAAACCTCTTTTAATATATTTTTTGTATATCCTCATCTATGCCATAGGTGTCTTTAAACAAAACAAGATCACCGCTGTCTCTTATGAGCATGACTTCCTCAAAAGCTCCTGTATGGATGTCCATAAAACCTGCCACCTGTTCGCCATTACATATACTTGCCTTTATGACTGGCTTTTGGTTTTCTTTGTCATATGTTTTCTTTTGTATTTTTTTGTTAAAAAACATATACACCTCCCTCGGCAGATCAGCAAAGCCTAAGTTACTATATTCTTTTAAGTATCATAACTTAATTCATTCAAGTATCATCGCTAAATTTTTACATATCACATGGCTAAATTTTTACAAGTCACACGGCTAAATTTTTACAAGTCACATGGCTAAATTCTTTCAAGTCTCATCATGAAGATTGAATATTCATCATTCCAGTCGTCAAGATCAGGAGAATTCTCACCACCGCCATTAGTGCTTCTCTTTATTTCAGCATAGAACTCTTCACCTTGATTGATCATATCCATTACAGATATGACAAAACCATTAGCTGTAGCGATATCGCAAAAATCTGATAAGGGATTCTTGGAATTCTTGGTATCTATAAGTTTCTTCCTAAGATCATCATCAGTTTTAGCCTTGTCAAATAGCCTGTCCAAAGTTTCACTTAAAGTCATACTCATCTCCTCCTGTCGTAAGTCCATAGTTAAGAATCTCGTTATATCTTGCGTTTGCAGCCTCAGACTCTTTCTTGTTATGCCAGGTTTCTATATCACTGCAGATAGCAAGCATCTCATCAACAATAAGCTCTGCCTTATCTGGTCTGACATTATAAATATATGAAAGCATCCTGTCCATTGCCTTAGGACTTCCAAGCTGGGACGCTATCTGCTGCCCAAGTTCTTTGGGAAAGCCAAGCTTACTTATAGCATTAACTAGTTCATCACGCTTTAATGACCAATATTTTTGATTATCTGTCACTTTAGTCACATATAATCCAATTATCAGCTTATGACTGGATTATTTCCTTTCTCTCACATCTGGAGTTAAACTCGCAAAAGCTTTGCTTTTTGCTCGTTATAAAATATATTAAATTATTTTTTATTTTATGTTATTACCCAAGCTGTATCAAGCATAAAAAATGACGGTTTCTGCATTTATCACTTTCATTAAAAAGCTATAAATGAAAAACCGCCATATTTTTTAGTCATAGGAATACAAATTCTTAACTTACTCCTCTAAATATCACTCTTCATAGTCAAGCCATGCGCCGCGCATAGGGCTTACTGCGTGATCAGAGAAAAGTCTGAGTGTTCCCCTCTTATACTTTCTTGGTCTTGGCTTCCAGTTAGCCCTTCTGACTTTAAGGATCTCATCAATTTCTTCAGGAGTTTTCTTCTGTCCATTAACACCTATGATATTAAGCTTTCTTTCAAATACGTCAAGCTCAATAAGATCGCCTTCTTCCACAAGAGCTATTGGACCGCCGCTTGCAGCTTCAGGTGAACAGTGGCCTATAACAGGACCAGTAGAAGCACCTGAGAATCGTCCGTCAGTAATAAGTGCTATTGATCTTCCAAGTTCCTTATCAGAACTTATTGCCTCTGATGTATAGAACATCTCAGGCATTCCGCTTCCCTTAGGACCTTCATATCTGATAAAGACTGCATCTCCTTTTTCCACCTTATGATGAAGTACAGCATCAAGGCACTCTTCCTCAGAATCGAAAGGTCTTGCTCTAAGTACTGCTTTGTACATCTCTTTAGGACATGCTGTATGCTTTATTACAGCTCCTTCCGGAGCAAGATTTCCTTTAAGTACTGCAATAGAGCCATCTGTTCCTATTGCCTTATCATAAGGACGGATGATATCTTCTTTTGATACTTTTATTCCATATCTTGTATTGAATCCATCAAGCCATTTCTGACACTTTTCATAGAAACCGTTTTGCTTTAATTCTTCAAGGTTCTCGCCCAGGGTCTTACCTGTTACTGTCATTACATCAAGGTGAAGTGACTCCTTGATCTCCTCCATGATAGCCGGAACACCGCCTGCATAATAGAATACCTCAGCAGGCCATCTTCCTGCCGGTCGTACATCAAGAAGATAATGAGCCCCTCTGTGAATCCTGTCAAAAGTATCTCCTGTTATATCTATTCCCAGCTCATGAGCAATAGCAGGAAGATGAAGAAGTGTGTTAGTAGATCCTGAAATTGCAGCATGTACCATGATCGCATTTTCAAAGCTCTTTATAGAAAGAATATTAGACGGCTTCATAGAATCATCACCTGCCATCTCGACAGCCCTTCGGCCTGACCTATAAGCATAGTCCAAAAGATCAGGGCTTGTTGCGGGCATAAGGGCTGAACCAGGAAGTGATAAGCCAAGTGCTTCAGCCATTATCTGCATTGTGGATGCTGTTCCTATAAATGAGCAGGCGCCGCAGGAAGGGCACGCATTGTGCTTGGCCCAGCAGAACTTCTCTTCATCTATCTCACCTCGCTCAAACTTGGCACTGTACATTCCAAGCTGCTCAAGTGTCAGCATTTCAGGGCCTGCGTTCATGGTTCCACCTGCTACAAACAAAGATGGGATATCTACGCGAAGCATTCCCATAAGATTACCAGGAGCTCCCTTATCACAGCTTGCAAGATATACTCCCGAGTCAAAAGGAGTGGCGTTTTCCTGGATCTCGATCATGTTTGCGATCATCTCACGGCTTGCAAGTGAATAATTGATACCATCTGTTCCCTGGCTTTCACCATCGCACATATCAGTAGCAAAATATCTTGCTCCGTGTCCTCCTGCATCCTTAACACCTTCACGAACTTTTTCAACAAGCTTATCAAGATGCCCACTTCCCGGATGAGAATCTCCAAAGGTGCTTTCTATAAATACCTGCGGTTTGGACAGATCCTCGGGCTTCCAGCCTGTTCCTATACGTAAAGGATCAAGCTCCGGCGCAAGTGTTCTCATTTTTTGGCTAATCAAGTTCATAAAAACCTCCTAAAACTCATATATCTGTCAAATATTGTGATTATGATCATAAAATTTTTTCGATATATACTAAAAATATAAAGATTATATTCTTAAAATATTGTGATCATCAAGCAAATAAAGAAATTATAAGTGCTACAGCAAAACCAACTGTTCCTACAAGTGTCTCCATGATGGTCCAGGTTTTGAGTGTTGTCTTTTCATCAATTCCGATAAGGGATCTGACAAGCCAGAAACCTGAATCATTGAAATGTGAGCATACTGTCGCACCACCTGCTACTGCAGCAACTGTGCATGCAAGATATAAAGGTGATAATCCCTGTATTGCAGGAAGTGATGCTACGATTCCTGCTGCCATTGTCATGGCAACTGTTGCTGAACCTACGCAGATACGTACAAGTGCAGCGATAAGGAATGCAACTACAACTATAGGAAGGTTAAGTGAACCTGTAACATTACCTATGATCTCTCCGATTCCTGAATACTGAAGCATGTATCTGAGTACACCACCGCAGGCTGTTACTAAAAGTATAAGACCTGTTGGCTCAAGTGACTTGGACATTACTTTTTCAAGATCCTTCATGCTGTATCCGTTCTTGGTCCCAAGAAGGATCATTGCAACTATAGTAGCAATAAGAAGAGCTACAAATGGCTCACCAAAGAAGCTAAGTACAGGCATAAGTCCTTCCATAGCCGGTATAACTCCTGCTACAGATTTAAGAATGATAAGTACAAGTGGGATTAAGATTATTGATACAATTGTTCCGAATTTTGGGAGCTTTGATTCATCAATATCAGGCTGATTATATGACTCCGGAACATCGATCATGTATTTATTACCTACAATCTTGCCCCATACAGGACCAGCAACAACCATTGAGAAAAATCCGCAGAATATTCCCACAAGGATTACAAATCCAAGGTCGACACCAAGCATATTTGCAACAAGTACAGGACCAGGTGTGGGTGGAATAAATGCATGACCTACAGCAAGACCTGCAAGAAGCGGAATTGCATAGAACAAGGTTGAACGCTTTGCCTTCTTGGCAAGTGAAAATGCTAAAGGAATAAGAATGATAAGACCTGCGTCAAAAAATACCGGGATTGCTATTACAAGGCCTGTAAGCGAAAGTGCCCAGGCAGCTTTTTCGTCTCCGAATTTCTTGATCGTAGTAACTGCAAGAGTTTGAGCACCACCTGATATTTCAAGGATTGCGCCAAACATAGAGCCAAGACCTACTAAAAGGGCTATACCCTTAAGAGTGTTTCCTATACCGTCGTTAACTGCCCCGATTATTTCTGAAAGTGGCATGCCTGCAATAAGACCTATGCTTAATGCACCGACAAGAATTGAGATCATGGCGTGAACATGAAATTTAATGATCAGCACCAGCAGAATAATAAGACCAATTATTGCTGCCAGCGCAAGTCTGGTTGGATCAAGTGTGATAGTTTCCATAGTTTGTCCCCTTTACATGAGTATATAAGTTTTTGCTCCCTGCAAGTTTCCATAACTTGCTATATAACCAATATATCCATCATGTAGACATCAGACAAGTTGTTTAGGCACCTGACCTCTTTTTCTATACTTTTCTACAAAATATGGCATAAACATTAAGCGTTTATGCCATGCATAATGATCATAATGAACAAAAAATCATAAGAACATCAAAAGTCATCAGACGACTTCTCTCTTTTTCTGATCATTTCAAGAATTGCATCTCTGTTTGATGATAAGTGAGTAATCATCGCACATCTTGCTCCAATTGCATCTTTATTTAAGATCGCATTGGTAATGGCTCTATGCGTGATGATTGTCTCATTTTTAAGTTTCCTCTGCGTAACATTACAAAAGGTAATAATAGCAGACTGAATAATGGGAACAAGCGACTGCACTACAAGATTACCTGAGCAGGCCGCTATACAGGCATGAAACTCTGCATCTTTTTTCGAATGATCAGCTCCACTTTCATATAATGCTTCTACTTCATCGCATAACCTCAGTACTTCTTTTGCCTGCTCCTTGGTCCTAAGATCAGCAGCCATAGCAGCTATCTCAGGCTCAAGCATAAGTCTTACGTCAAAAAGTTCGAGCGCAAGTCTGTACTTATCTTTGCGACCTGACAAATGAAGCGGATCAGAATCTGCGATCTTAGGACTTTTGGATATCACGTAAGTCCCTGAACCGTGCCTTATCTCTACTATGCCATGACTGGCAATAGTCTTCATGACTTCACGGATTGTAGACCTGCTGGTATCGAACTTTTTGGCAAGCTCAAACTCATTGGGAAGCTTATCTCCCACATTGCACTCGCCAAGGATATACTCCATCATTTGGTCTTCAACCTGCGTACTTATGAGAGTTTTATTGATCTTTGCATATGAATCAGCCATTGCATCTCCTACATGATTTATCTAATAAACGAACATACAAGTTAAAGGTTTTCTGGCTATAGTCTTATAAAGCTTTCAATCTGCTCTACATATTCTTTAGGATGCGCAGCCATATAGCTGCAATGTGTATAGCCATCCCTAATGACTACATCAGCATTAGGCATATATAAAGGAATAGTCTTTTTGGAATACTTGTAATCAGGATCCATCTGACCAAAATCAAGATGAAGCTTTCTTTGCTCAGCATCTGTAAGCTTTCGAAGGTCATAATGACAGCAGGCATAACATATGGCATCAATATCTTCCAAAGTGATACGCTCAAAATTCTTGGTCATCATCTTTGCAAAATCATAACCGTATACCTTTACGAGGCTTTTTGATGCCTCGGCTTGAGTTTTGCTAAGTTTCTTTTTCCTGCTTCTAAAGAGTTTTTTCATAAACCATTCTGCCAATCCCGCACTCTTTGTAAGTGCTACTCCGTCAAAAAAGGCATGCTTCACATTAAAAGTCTTATCAAGAAAAAGTCTGTAAGAAACTGCAACACCAAGGGATGCTCCATATACAAGATCGATATCTCTTATATTATTATCAAGTAGAAACTCCTTTAAAGCTGCATACTCATCATCTGCACTAATATATGCTCCAGCATTGCCATGCCCGCCCTGATCAGGCGATATCACATAATAGCTTTTGGTAAAATACGGATACATAAGTTCATACAGATCAGCTCCCGACACCATCATAGGCGCAAGCAATATAATTACAGGGTCATCCGGATTTCCATATTGATTTATATACATTGTAAAAACTCCTCTCCCACTAAAGACTTTCATAAGATCAAACCTGATCAATCATACTTTATATACCCAAAGCAGGTAACACTGATCATAAGGGCATAATTATTAAATCATGCTTTAGAACAGGCTTGGCATCTTCTTATATTCTTGTTATTCCATCGTCCGTATACAGGTTATAACTATCCTTATCAGCGTCAAAGCATATGTATTTAAGATTCTCTGTTGAAACGTTTCCTGTTCTGTTTGCAGGCTTTGCAAGAGGAAGCACGTGTCCTTTTCTTATAAATACGAGCACTTCTCCAAGACCTGCCTTAACATAATGATCTCCCTTTGAAAGAACTTCCTCATCATAGTCATCATAAGCCCTGAAACGAACCAGCTTCATATCTTCCGGAAGATATACGTATCTTCCTGTTGTATTCTGTTTGTATACAGGCGCCAGCATTATGCTTTCACCAAGAAGGAGCTGGTCCTCGACTTCACAGCTTCTGTCGCCATCATACTCAAAACACAAAGGCTCAAAGAGCATCTCATCATTTAGAGCCGCCTTCATAAATTCTGAATACAGATAAGGTAAAAGAGCATATCTAAGATCCACAAGCTTTTTAAAAATGTCAGTATTTTCAAACCTGTACAGTTCCTGCCTTCTTGTTCCCATAGCAGAATGATTCCTGAAAAGAGGTGTGAATATGTCAAATGCAGTCCATCTTAACATCAAGTCTTCTGTTGTGTCCGCACCAAATCCTCCTATATCAGCACCTGAATACAAAAATCCGCACATGGAAAGTGCCGGCATCTGCTGAATATTCATAAGAAGATGTGACCACCAGGACTTATTGTCGCCGCACCATATGCCTCCGTATCTGTGCATGCCTATATATGAAGAACGTGAGAACATGAGGACTCTTTTATCAGGAGAAAGTCTTTCAAAGGCTTCGCCGGCTGCCCTTGTCATATTATAGCCAAATATGTTGTGAACCTTGTCGTGCCTTATCTTCTGGCCCTTATAATTATGATAAAATCTCTTGTAGTCTTCCTCATTATTATCAATCGAACCTATAAGATCCTTGAATTCGAAGAATGAATTGATATCCAGATTCTTGTCCTTATAGTCGTCAATCTTCTCAAACACTTCGCTTAGATGGTCTTCCGTATAGAAAATTGCGGGCTCATTCATATCGTTCCAGAATCCGTCAATTCCCTGATCAAGAAGAACCTTGTATTTATCGCCAAACCAGGCCCTTGCCTTTTCATTAAGAAAGTCCGGGAAGTGCACTCTTCCAGGCCACACAGCAGCGACCAGGTTCTCTCCATTATCTTTTTGGACAAAAAATCCTTCTCTTACCCCTTCTTCGTAAGTCTCATATCCGTCTTCTACCTTGACTCCTGCATCGATTATAGGCACAAGATGGATTCCCCTTTTCTTCATTTCAGAAACAAACTCTGGGAATTCAGGAAAAGAATTCTCGTCAACGGTAAAATCCTTGTACCTTTCCATGTAATCTATATCAAGATAGATCATATCAAGCGGAATGCCGAGTTCATCATACTTATCAGCAACTTCCCTGACTTCATCTTCACTGAAGTAGCTCCATCTGCTCTGACCAAAGCCAAATGCCCAGCGCGGAGGAATGTAGCTTGTACCTATCATATGGCGGAACTCTTTGATTATAGCTTTGATATCGCCTGAACAAGAAACTGTTCCTGTAGCTGATGATGTAGGAGCTTGAGTTTTTGAAGATGAGTCTGATTCTGAATTTGAAAATGATATATCTTCAGCTTTTGAAGATGAGTCTGCTTCTGAATTTGAAAATGAACCAGCTTCAGCTTTTGAAGATGAGTCTGATTCAATTATATAGATATCAAAGTCAAAATCCTCAAAAGATATTTTCAGTTCATCAAGCTTGCTATAGCCTATATCAAAAGTAACATTACCTGGTGTATCGATATACACACCAAGTATCCTTTCTTTA
>NZ_JAILQF010000143.1 GCF_024699075.1 Butyrivibrio sp. | reverse complement strand
GTCGATCTTGCCAACTTCTTTACCTTCCATATTTAAAACAGATACGTTAGCCATCTGAATGGTCCTCCTTTCCTTCGTTATGCCTCAACTCTTGTTGTTTCTTTGATAGTAACAAGGCCCTTCTTAGGTCCTGGTACAGCGCCTTTAACAAGAATGAGATTCTTCTCAGCGTCTACCTTTACAACTTCAAGGTTCTGAACTGTAACTCTTACAGCGCCCATGTGACCTGGCATACCTTTACCCTTGAATACACGGCTAGGATCAGAACTTGAACCGTTAGAACCCTGATGACGATGGAACTTTGAACCGTGAGCCATAGGTCCTCTGTGCTGACCATTCTTCTTGATGGCGCCCTGGAAACCTTTACCCTTTGAGATAGCTGTTGCATCGATCTTGTCTCCATCTGCGAAGATGTCTGCCTTGATCTCTGCGCCAAGCTGATAATCAGCTGCATTCTCAAGTTTAAGCTCTCTGACGTATCTCTTGGATGTAACACCGGCCTTCTTGAAGTGACCAGCCTCAGCCTTGTTTACGCCATGTCTGTGCCATACCTGGCCTGCTTCGTAGTTCTTTTCTTTCTTATCTACGAAACCAACCTGAACAGCAGAATAACCGTCGTTTTCCTGTGTCTTGATCTGTGTTACTACGCACGGTCCAGCCTGAAGTACTGTTACAGGAACAAGTGAACCGTCTTCTTTGAAGATCTGGGTCATTCCGACCTTAGTAGCTAAAATAGCCTTCTTCATGTTTTTTACCTCCTGGTTCATCTACAGCGGATGCTTAAACCGTTCGCAATGTCGTTTTATTACTTATATAAGTAATTTCCAGTGTCGCGGCATCATGCGTCTTGCATCATACTAGTAGAGGTTAAAATGTTTAGTAGTTTCTGATGAATTATTTCATCTTAATGTTGATGTAAACACCTGCAGGCATTTCAAGTCTCTGCAGAGCATCAACTGTTTTAGGTGTAGGTGTGATAATATCGATCAGTCTCTTATGAGTTCTCTGTTCGAACTGCTCTCTGGAATCTTTGTACTTGTGTACAGCACGCAGAATTGTTACTACTTCCTTCTTAGTAGGAAGCGGAACTGGTCCTGAAACCTGAGATCCGTTCTTCTTGACTGTCTCGATGATCTTCTTAGCAGATGCATCAACTAACTGATGATCATATGCTTTAAGAGTAATCCTCATTACCTGATTTGCCATAAAAAAAGTCGCCTCCTTTTCGCACTTTTGTTTAAGTACGACAAGCGGTGACTGTACATTCTCCCGTGTGTGTCCTGATTCGCAACCCAAATTACAACTCAGATTTTCACTTCACGTCGTTTCTGCCCATCAATCCATAAGGATTTGCAGCAGACATCATTTGCTTGTACAGTGACTTGTCGTCATGATTTTGTGACTGCTTTGCAGCCCACTGACATTCGCTCCACGGAAAACCCACATCACTGGATAATGTGGCAACCTCACGCTTCAACGCTATCATGTCACAGCACTTGCTAATATATTACTTTTTTTACTGATTTGCAAGTCATTTATATGATTTTTCGTCCAAAATATGTAAAGTAGATTCTATAAATCAATTCTATTGATATTTATTAATCACAATTACTGTTTTTTGTATCATATTTCGATTAATATACTAATTTGCATCATCATTTAAATGATTATTCTGCCTCAGTATATTACCATATATTCAATTTCCTATTTTAATTAGCTTATTTTTGTAATATAATCAGATTCGCTATATTATATATAGTAGATACATGATTAATAAGCTATTGAAATGGAGTTATTATGTGGCTTGCAGAAAATTGGAAAGATTATGAAGTTTTAGATACATCAAATGGAGAAAAGCTTGAACGCTGGGGCAAATATCAGCTTGTTCGTCCTGATCCACAGGTTATCTGGAATACTGATAAGAAGCTTCCTGGATGGAAAAAACCAAACGGACATTATCATAGAAGTAACAAGGGCGGAGGTGAATGGGAATTTCACTCATTACCTGAAGAATGGACTATAAATTATAATTCTCTTACATTCCATCTTAAGCCTTTCAGTTTTAAGCATACCGGACTTTTCCCGGAGCAGGCTGCAAACTGGGACTGGTTTTCAAAACTTATAAGAGAATCAGGACGTGATATAAAAGTTCTTAACCTGTTCGCATATACAGGAGGCGCTACTGTTTCAGCTGCAGCTGCAGGTGCATCTGTTACTCATGTTGATGCAAGTAAGGGTATGGTTACATGGGCCAAGGAAAATGCTGTTTCATCTGGTCTTGGTGATGCAAGCATAAGATGGCTAGTTGATGACTGCACTAAATTTGTTCAAAGAGAAATCCGCAGAGGCAATAAGTACGATGCGATCATTATGGATCCACCTTCATATGGAAGAGGACCAAAAGGAGAAATCTGGAAAATAGAGGAAAGTATTTATCCATTTATTGAACTTTGTTCTCAGGTACTTTCTGATAAACCTCTCTTCTTTTTGATCAATTCATATACTACAGGTCTTCAGCCGGCAGTACTTTCATATATGCTTCATACAGTTCTTGATCCTATTCATAAGGGTAAAGTTGAAGCTGATGAAGTCGGACTTCCTGTTTCTTCTAATGGATTAGTACTTCCTTGCGGAGCAAGTGGAAGATGGACAGCTTTATAAAATAAAAAAACTTAGTGGAACATTTTTCCACTAAGTTTTTTATTGTTTTTTTAATTCCTTAACGAATCTAAATGTCTATTGCATGATTTTTCATATCAAATAGTCATTTCTCTTTTTCTATTATCAGTAAAAAGTTATATACTTTTTACAAAATATTAGACCAGGCTATCTTATAACTTTATTACCTGATACTTGACTCAACAGTCTTTGCAGTTTTCTTTCTTCCTGAATCCTTAGCTGTTGCAGAAGCAATAAATATTGGATCAGACTGCTCTACTTCCACTACCTTTTTTCTGGATTTCTTCTTTTTAGTAGAGTCTTTGTCTTCATCGCTGCCAGAATCTGCTTTATCTTCATCTGTATCTTTGGAAAGCATTTCATTTAGCTGACTGATCTGCTTTTTGGCAGTATCAAGGACGGAACTTATTGATGTTTCAGACCTTGTGACAGTAACTTCTCCCTGGTCTTTTAGATTATCTTCATTGTCTTCTGAGTCTGCAGCACTCTCAATATTACTAAAATCAACCTTTGATTCTTTCTTTTCTTCAAGATTGCTAGCATCAATTCTTTCACGGATCTGCTGCATTCTTCTGTCAATCTGATTGATCATATCAGCAGAAAAGCAAAGATCTTCTGTGATCATCTCAGCATCCTGTATATCTTTTTTATACTTCATCTTATGCTCAAGACTTGCCCAGAAATCCATAGCAATAGTACGAAACTGTACTTCAACAGTCATATATTCCTTGTCATGGGTTAGGAAAATAGGTACTTCAAGAATAAGGTGAAGACTTCTGTATCCACTCATTTTAGGATTCTCAATATAATCCTTAATTTCGAGAAGTTTTACATCATCCTGTGCTTTAAGGCAATCGGCAAGCATATAGATATCATCTATAAATGAACAGATTACTCTGATTCCAGCTACATCACTAATATTATTTTTTATGTTATCTACAGTGAAAGGAAGACCTTTCCTTTGCATTTTTTCAAAAAGACTGATGGGTGCTTTAATCCTGGTCTTGATAGATTCAAAAGGATTACGATTATTGCGAAGAGAAAGTTCCTTATTAAGAACATCAAGCTTCGTTTTGATCTCGTACATTGCACATTCATATTTCATCATTAGTTCCTGGAAATCCTGAATCTGATCAGTCATTCTAAGAAGCTGTTCAATATCTTCCTGAGATATTGATTTTAAATCTGATAATGAAATATTCCCCAGCATTCTTTCAGCTGGTTTTTTATCTCGTTCCATTAATTATTCCCCATATTCAAAAATTTTTATTACTTTATATATGTGTACCCCTAAAATATATTATACGTTAGAAAACTAGTATAATTGTGAAGTTTATATAAAAGTTTATACAAATTATTATTTAAAGCTTAATCATAGCTGCATCTTTGATCTTATGATATAAATGTATATTTTAAGTAAATATGCATATGAAATATTATATTCATCCCTATATAAATTGTACTTCTCTAAAATGAAAAATACCTTAATATTCCCACTTAATAATAAGGCGCAAAAAAAGAGTTCGGATGCATTCACACCCGAACCCTTATTATGTTTTACAAAAGATATGAGTAAAAATTACTCAATGATTGTAGCAACACGTCCTGAACCTACTGTACGTCCGCCTTCACGAATAGCGAATGTAAGACCCTGCTCCATAGCGATAGGGTGAATAAGTTCGATAGACATTGTTACGTGGTCACCAGGCATGCACATTTCTGTGCCATCAGGAAGGTTACAAACACCTGTAACGTCTGTTGTTCTGAAGTAGAACTGAGGACGATAGTTGTTGAAGAAAGGAGTATGACGTCCACCTTCATCCTTTGTAAGAACGTAAACCTCAGCTGTGAACTTCTTGTGGCAAGTAACTGTTCCAGGAACAGCTACAACCTGTCCTCTTTCGATCTCTGTACGATCTACACCACGAAGAAGGATACCTACGTTATCACCAGCTTCAGCGTAGTCAAGAGTCTTACGGAACATCTCGATACCAGTTACAACTGACTTCTTTGTCTCTTCCTTGATACCAACGATTTCGATTTCGTCGTTAAGGTGGAGCTGACCTCTCTCAACACGACCTGTAGCAACTGTACCACGACCTGTGATTGTGAATACGTCCTCAACAGGCATAAGGAAAGGCTTGTCGATCTCACGAGCAGGATCAGGGATATAAGAATCAACTGTATCCATAAGCTCAACGATCTTGTCACCCCATTCGCACTTAGGATCCTCAAGAGCCTTAAGAGCTGAACCACGGATGATAGGTGTATCATCGCCAGGGAACTCGTACTCGTTAAGAAGGTCTCTGATCTCCATCTCAACAAGGTCAAGAAGTTCAGGATCATCAACCATATCGCACTTGTTCATGAATACAACGATGTAAGGAACGCCTACCTGACGAGCAAGAAGAACGTGCTCCTTTGTCTGAGCCATAACACCGTCTGTAGCAGCAACAACGAGGATAGCGCCATCCATCTGAGCTGCACCAGTGATCATGTTCTTTACATAATCAGCGTGGCCAGGGCAGTCAACGTGTGCATAGTGTCTGTTGTTTGTCTCATACTCGATGTGAGCAGATGAAATTGTTATTCCACGTGCCTTTTCTTCAGGTGCCTTATCGATCTGATCGAAAGCTACTGCTTCGCCACCCTGTCTGTCAGCAAGAACTGCTGTGATAGCAGCTGTAAGAGTTGTCTTACCGTGGTCAACGTGT